>NZ_RZQA01000482.1:0-4992 GCF_004022915.1 Mesorhizobium sp. M7A.F.Ca.US.006.04.2.1 | reverse complement strand
GGAAAACCCCGCCACTTCACCGCCCCTGATGACGATCTGATGGACCGCCTCGTCGTGATCGAACTGGTCGAGTTCGAGCCCATCGGGGCGCCTGAGGTCATCCCACCCCATCTCCTCGACGAATATCTTGTAGCGCAAACGATGGACGGCCTCCCAAAGGTCGGGACGTTCCATCAATTCCTGGGTTGTAAGGGAAAAAAGCATTCCGCCGTCTCCTGCGTTCAGAGGAAGATACGGCCGTGCTTTGATGAGAAAATTGCGTGATCGCGTAGGCAAGGATTTCAGGTCGGCACGGCCGACCTAACTAATGTAGCCGCGCCGTATCGCTTCCGCGACGGCCTGCACCCTGTTGACGGCACCTAGTTTGCTTTTGGCGTTAAGAAGATGTTTCTCCGAGGTGTGTTCGGAAATGCCGAGGATTTGCGAAATCTCCCATTCGGACTTGCCGACGGCGGCCCATTGCAGGCATTCGCGCTCGCGCGGCGTCAGCACGATATGATCGATGGTCTTGTTCGCCATGGTGTGGAGTTGCATGGCGCGGCCAACCGCGTAGGTCGAGACCAGCGACACCTGGCCGAATTCGGCGGCGGACAATTCCACGGCCTCGCCGCCCAGCGACACCATGACGATCTGGCCGTCGAGCGTGATCAGCGGAAAGGCCAACCCATCGCGCAGTTTGAAGGCGCCGGCATCGCCCATCACCTCGCCGCTGCTCTTGTCTATGCGGATGCCTTGGGACGCTTCGTGCCACTGGAAGGGCGCCTGCAACTGTTTCATATGGCTGACGACCGGGTCATGATCGACATAGTTGCGCGCGACATAGCGCTCCAGCCACTCGCCAGGCCAATCGCAGAGAAGCACATGCTGCTTTTGCTGGCCGGCCGGCGTGCCTGGCTGCGGGACGGTTCCCGCCATCAGTGCGGTGAGACCGAAATCCGATGTTATGCCCAGCAGCCTTTCGCAGACCGCCGCCGCCGTTGCGGCGTGCTGCAGTTGGTCTATGTATTCCAGCGTGCGATCGAACTGACCCATCGCAACATCAACCCCATGTTGCCTTGTGCATTGCGGCCAATGATGCGTGCCTGATCTACACTTCGCCACCGACCACGGATTGCAAATCGCATACTTATTTTGTGGCTCCCTCTCATCGAGGCGACCGAAGCTGATTTGCAAACCGGCTAAATCATATCCTGAAATCGGCGTGTTGAAATCAAAAACCATTGTGCCTGTACCATTTTCGTACCAAAACCGGTGCGAGCACGACTGTGGCGGAGTTTTATCTTGGCGTTCCGGTGGAGGTCCTTCGCCTTTGCGATGCTGATCGGGTTGCTGTCGTTCGCCGACGGTGCGCGCGCCGCGGCGCCTCAGGTTCCGGTGCTGTGGGATGCCAAGGAGCGGCTGCCCAAGCCAGACCTTTCGAAGCTGCCCCGGCTGAGATTCCTCACCACCACGGACTTCCCGCCTTTCAACTTCCTCGACGGTGCGGGAAAGCTGTCCGGCTTCCACATCGATCTGGCACGCGCGATCTGCGCCGAGCTTGGCATTGTCGAAAAATGCCAGATCCAGGCCCTGCCCTGGGCCGAGCTGGAAGGCGCACTGCGGAAAGGCGAAGGCGAGGCGATCATCGCCGGCATCGCCGCCACACCGGAATCGCGCGCGACCTACGCCTTCTCACGCTCCTATCTGCAGTTTCCGGCGCGCTTCATCATGCCGAAGGGCAAGGCGCTGACCGAGCCCGTCTTTGACAAACTGCACGGCAAGCGTGTCGGCGTGATATCAGGCTCGGCGCATGAGCGCATGCTGCGCGACTATTTCAACACGGTCCAGGTCGTCCCTTTCGACAGGCCGGAAGAACTGTATGCCGATCTCAAGGCCGGCAAGGTCGACGCCGCCTTCGGCGACGGCATGCGCCTGGCTTTCTGGCTGGGCGGCTCGGACGCGGCGGGCTGCTGCCGCTTTGCCGGCGGGCCCTATCTGGCGCCCGAATATCTGGGCACTGGCATGGCCATCGCCACCAAGGCGGACAATCCGGCGCTGGCCGCAGCGATCGACTACGCGCTGCAGGAAATTTCAATGAAAGGCACGTTCGCCGAATTTTATCTGCGCTATTTCCCCGTCAGTTTTTTCTAAAGCCAAGGACTTTCAGGTCAGGGTACGCAGCCGCGCCTTGGCCGCGCGGCCGATGGCAGCAACCGTCAGCGTGTCGAGATCGAGCTGACGCCGGATCAGCTGCAGCACCCGCACCTCTTCCATGCGCATTTCGAGGTCGACGGCGGCAACCTCGAAGGCGGCGGCATAGGCGGTGTCGCGCAGCCGCTCGGGCAAGACCTCGGCGACTTCGGCCAGCACGCCCTCCAGCCCATCCTTTTCGTGCAGGCGCTTCTGGCAGTCCTGGGCGACGCCGACCAGCCTGTCGTGGTTGAAGTCCTCGAACACCGGCCAGGAGCGGACGACCTCGCCGATCCGCGCCAGTTCAACATCGGTCATGTCGCGGTCGGAGGCCGAGGTGATGACCATCAGATAGATCAGGGCTTCATGAGGTGTCGGCAATTTTTTCTCCTTGAACCGGGCCTCGAAGTTAGGAACGCCCGTTCTGCACCGCAAGGAAAAAGCGCCGCACGCGTTGACGCTCCGGCGCTGCACGCCTAGAGACCGGTTGAAAAACCCTTGCTGCGGCCCGCCTTCGGGCCGGCAGATGATTTGGAAAACTGTGACATGGCGGGATCAAACATCATCGATCTCAACCCCGAGCTGCTGGCGGCCGCGACCGAAAGCAAGGCGTGGCCGTTCGAGGAAGCCAAAAAGATCATCGAGCGCTACAAAGGCGCCGACTTTCCGCAAACAGTCCTGTTCGAGACCGGCTACGGGCCGTCCGGCCTGCCGCATATCGGCACGTTCGGCGAGGTGGCGCGCACCTCGATGGTGCGCCATGCCTTCCGTGTCCTGACGCAGGACAAGGTCGCGACCAAGCTGCTGTGCTTTTCCGACGATATGGACGGCATGCGCAAGATACCCGACAGCGTGCCGGACCGCGCCGCACTCGAGCCGCATCTGCACAAGCCGCTATCGTCGGTCCCCAACCCCTTCGGCGGCGACTATGCGAGCTTCGCCGACCACAACAATGCGATGCTCTGCCGCTTCCTCGACACGTTCGGCTTCGACTACGAGTTCGCCAGCGCGACGCAATACTACAAGGCCGGCCGTTTCGACGCGATGCTCAAGCGCGCTGCCGAGCGCTATGAGCAGATCATGGCGGTGATGCTGCCGACGCTCGGGCCCGAGCGGCAGGCGACCTACAGCCCGTTCCTGCCGATCTCGCCGAAGAGCGGCCGCGTGCTTTACGTGCCCATGAAGCATGTCGACGCCAAAGCCGGCACCATCACCTTCGACGACGAGGGCACCGAGACCACGCTTTCGATCACCGGCGGCCGCGTGAAGCTGCAGTGGAAGCCGGATTTCGGCATGCGCTGGGCAGCGCTTGGCGTCGATTTCGAAATGTTCGGCAAGGACCACCAGACCAATGCGGTGGTCTACGACCGTATCTGCAACATTCTGGGCGGACGGGCGCCGGAGCATTTCGTCTACGAACTGTTCCTCGACGAGAATGGCCAGAAGATCTCGAAGTCGAAGGGCAACGGGCTGACCATCGACGAGTGGCTGACCTATGCGCCGACCGAAAGCCTCGGGCTCTACATGTACCAACGGCCGCGGCAGGCCAAGAAGCTGTATTTCGACGTCATCCCGCGGGCCGTGGATGAATACTACACGTTCCTCGCCGCCTATCCCCGCCAGGACTGGAAGGAGCGGCTGGGCAACCCGGTCTGGCATATGCATGACGGCAACCCGCCCGCGATCGACATGCCGGTGCCGTTCTCTCTGCTGCTCAATCTGGTCAGCGCTTCCAACGCGCAGAACAAGGATGTGCTGTGGGGATTCATTTCACGTCATACGCAAGGCGTGACGCCGGCGACGCATCCAGAGCTCGACCGGCTGGTCGGCCATGCGATCCGCTATTTCGACGATTTCGTGAAGCCGACGAAAACCTTCCGGCCCGCCGACGAGGTCGAGCGCGAAGCGCTGGCAGCGCTCGACGAAGCACTTGGCGCGCTGCCGGCGGACGCCAGCGGCGAAGCGATCCAGAACGCCTCGCTCAACGTCGCACGCAGGATCGAGCGCTATCAGGATCATTCCAAGCAGAGCCCGGAAGGCGGCCCCGGCGTATCGGGCGCCTTCTTCCAGATGATCTACCAGGTGCTGATCGGCCAGGAGCGCGGCCCGCGCTTCGGCTCGTTCGCAGCACTCTACGGCGTTGCCGAGACGCGTGCGCTCATTGAGCGGGCGCTGGCTGGTCAGCTGGCTTGAGCACGCCGTCGACCTCTTCCAGGATCGAACCCGGCGCCTGAGGTGCCGGGCCTGGCGCGGCCGGCATCGCCGGCATGCCGGACAGATCAGGCGCCGATCCGAAAATGCCCTTCCTGCCCGTGCGCGCCTTGTCGCCGGCCTCGACATAGGGGCCGCCCTTGGCGGCGCGCGCCCAGCCATTTTCGACCAGCCACTGACCGACATCCTGCTTGCCGATCCGGCACTCGGCTGCGATCAGGTCGCGGCCGCCCTGCGGCGGCACCGTGCAGACCACCGCGCGGCCGCGCAGGAAGGCGCGGAACGCTGTCCTCGCCCGGACACCGCACGGCCAGGACTTGCCGTCCTCGCTGCAAATCTCGTCCTGCCTGACGATGTCGATGCCGGAAACCGCGACCGAGTAGCCCTTCGCCTCGATCAAGCCGGCGGCCGGCGCAACCGGCTGGAACAGCTTTGTGCCGTTCCAGTCGTCAGGCATTTTCGGCTTGGGCGGCACGGCCAGCGCGAGTTTGCTCAGCGGCTCGCGCGGCTCGATCCGTTCAAGCCCGTCGGCGGGCAGTTCCGGCGGCGCGACGATTTCGGGATCGATCGCCCTCGAATGCGTCGCCGGCTTCGGCGGCTGCGGAGCTGCAA
>NZ_RZQA01000481.1:0-4993 GCF_004022915.1 Mesorhizobium sp. M7A.F.Ca.US.006.04.2.1 | reverse complement strand
GAACGAGACGTTACGCACCATCGGCGAAGCGCTGAGCCCGGTCACCTCGAGAGCCACCGGCTGCTCGTTCGAGGCCGCAGGCGATGATGCCTTGCGATACACATTGCCGATGTCGCGTCCCACCATGTGGCGGATGACGTCAGCCTGGGTGAGACCGGCCGTCGGCAGGCCTTCCGCCACGGTCTTGCCCTCGCGCAGGATCGTGACGCGATCGGTGATTGCGAACACTTCCTCAAGCCGATGGGAGACGAAAGCGAGTGCCTTGCCACTGTTTTTCAGCCGCGTCATGATGTCGAACAGCCGGTCAACCTCGATCGGCGACAGCGAGGCGGTCGGCTCGTCGAAGATGACGAGATCGGCGTTTAAGGCCAGCGCCTTCGCTATTTCGACGAGTTGCCGTTGCGCCGCCGAGAGCCGCCGCACCTCGATGTCGAGTGGCAGCATGTGGTCGTGACCGAGTTCCGACAGGAGGGCCTGCGCCTTGTGCCGCAATTGGCTGAAAGACAGGCGTCCGGGCATCGCATAGCTGGGCAAGAAGATGTTCTCCAGCACGTTCATGTCGGGCGCCAGGCTGGTTTCCTGTGCGACGAGCGCTATGCCGGAGCGCAGCGCATCACGCGCGGAGCCCGCAATCAAAGGAGCGCCCTTAAACAATATCTCGCCCGACGAAGGCCGCAAGTGGCCGCAAACGATCCGCGACAGCGTCGACTTGCCCGCACCGTTTGCGCCAATCAATCCACAGATCTCGTGCCGGCAGAGCGCTATCGATGCGTTGCTGAGCGCGTAGGCGGTCCCAAACAGGCGGGTGATGCCACGAGCCACGAGAAGTGGCTCGCTAGCCTTACTGCTCTCTACCATCCGCGGGTACACTCCAAGAGAACATGATTGAACTGTGCGGGGAGGGCGCGTCCCCCGAACAGTATAAGTCGGCTAAACTCTCGATTACATCTCGTTGGCGAAGACCGTTTCCTTGATGGTTGGAAGCTCCTGTTCGATGTTCTTGCTGGTCACGATCTTGATCGGTACGAGGATCTTCTTTTCTGGAGTTTTGCCGCCGAGATGGTCGACCATCGCGCGCCCCGATTCTTGGCCCATCAGATACGGCTGCTGCATGCCAGAAACCACCAGTTCGCCCGACTGGAGCAGTGGTACGAATTCCGGCACCCCGTCGAAACCGGCAACCAGTACGTCACCGGTGAGGCGTGCCGCCTTGATCGCCTGCAAGGCGCCGAGCGTCGGGCCGTCGGTCTGAACGAACAGCCCCTTCATGTCCGGATGCGCGGTTGTCATATCCTGCGTGAACTTGAAGGTTTCGTCAGCGGTGTAGGTCTGCATCTGCTGCAGCCCGGCTTCCTTGGTGATGCCAGCCGCTGTCATCGCGTCCTTGAAGCCCTTCGTCCGCGCCTGACCGTTGAGACGGGCCTGGCTGATGCCGACGATTCCCACGCTGCCATCTTGCTTGCCTGCGGCTTTCATCGCCTCGGCCAGCGCTTTGCCGACGCCGTTTGCGCCCTGATAATTGTCAGAGATGATGAAGGACACATAGTCACCGCTGTCGGTACCGATGTCGGCGATGACCACGGGGATATTTGCTTGCTTGGCGAGATCGAGCACGGCCGGCGCGGTTGAGCTGTCGGTTGGAGAAATAATTATGCCAGCCACGCCGCGAGCGATCGCGTCCTTGGCATTTTTAAGCTGCGTCTGGGCGTTGTTGCCGGAATCCAGAGCCTGATAGGTATATCCACCCTTCGTCGCGACATTCTCGATGCCCTTGGAGAGGTATCGCCAGAAGGCAAGGTCAAGGCCTGGGGTCAAATAAACCAACTCTTTGGACTGGGCGAAAGCGGTGGTCATCGAGCCGGCAATGCCGGTGAGCGTGACAATGCCCGCTAGGGCTGCGGTGGCAAAAAGGCGTCTGGTCAGCATTGTAAATCCTCCCTGTTGTGCTGCATGGTCGTTCGGCAATACCGTCCTCATCGCTTCCGGGCGGACTTCGTCAGAAGCTGCCTGGTCGTGGTGTAGATGCGTGTTTCATGGACAGCGAACGCTCTTGCCGCCGCGTCAGGATCGCGCGCCTCGAGCCCCGCAAAAATGGCGCGGTGATCGGCTATGCTCGTCGCGATGCTCGTTGGCTGAGCAACCGCGCGCCGTCGATGGTCGAGAAGGTAGGAATAGAGATCCGAGGCAATATCCGCCAAAGCGCCATTGCCGCCAGCTCGATAGATGGTCGTGTGAAACTCGCGATCGCAAATGAGGAAGCGGACAGGATCATCGATTGCCGCCTCCTGCGCTTCGATCGATCTGGCCAGAGTCTCCAGCGTCGCCGCTTCGACCCGGTCAGCGGCGGCCCGCGCCACCTGCTCTTCAATCAGCAGCCGAGCCTCATGGACATCGTCGAGACTGTATCCGGAGATATCGCGATAGCGAGCCGATTGAACTGCGAGTTCCCCGACTTCTGTAGAGGCGACTACGGTCCGAGTCCCCTGCGTAACGGAAACGATGCCCTTCGTCGAAAGGATCAGGATCGCACCGCGCACCGTCTCGCGGCTGACGGACAAAGCGGCCGCAAGCTCACGCTCGCTTGGAAGTGGATCGCCCACGTCAAGCACACCAGTCGCAATGAACGTGGCGATCTTCTGGACGACGAAGTCCTTCATCGACCGCTTCGGCACCCCGCTCAGCGCGCCGTTGTCGTCGGTTAGGATTGCTCGTAGATCCATCCGTCCTTGCACCCTAACAGGTCTTGTGGTCCGGTATGTGTACCAGTAGGCCTGCTTCAGCTATACGTCAATAGCGAAGACGCGGCGTCAAATCCCGGTTGACAACGAATATCGCTTTGTGGAACGGTGAGAACGTTCTCAGAGAACGTTCTCACCGCTTGAGGCCTAACCTTGGGAGGAGGCATGAGCACCGACGAGACGCGGCTAGCCGTCCGCATCGCCAGCATTGCGAAGTCCTACGGGCCTACCGTCGCGCTCGATTCCGTTTCCATCGACCTGCGTCCGGGAGAAGTCCATGCGCTGCTGGGCGAGAACGGCGCCGGCAAGTCGACCTTGGTGAAGATTCTCAGCGGCGTGGTGAAGCTCGACAGCGGGTCGATGTCGGTTTTCGGCAAGCCCTATACGCCGCACGGCATCGTCGATGCACGGGCGCAGGGCGTGGCTACGGCTTTCCAGGAACTCAGCCTGCTGCCCAATCTCAGCATCGCGCAGAACCTGATGCTGCCGAAAATGCCCAGAGGCATGCTCGGCCTCGCTTCACACAGCGCGGCCATGGCCTGCGCCGGCAAGACCCTGCAGGACTACGGTCTCGCGCATTTCGATCCGGACGCGTCGGTCGGTGTGCTCTCATTGTCGGATCGTCAGCGGCTCGAAATCGTCCGTGCCTTCAGCCATGCGTCGAAACTGCTGATCCTGGACGAGCCGACGGCAGCGCTGGCCGACGTCGAATGGCTGTTCGATCTCGTGCGCCGGCAAAAGACTCTGCAGACCGCCATCCTCTACATTTCCCATCGCCTCGGCGAAGTGCGTACTTTGTGCTCACGCGCCACCATCCTGCGCAACGGCCGCAGCATCGGCACCGTCGAGCTTTCGGGCGCCTCGGATGACAACATCTTCGAGATGATGGTGGGCCGCAGCGCGCGTCAAACGATCAACGCGTTGCCGGCAGCCGGTGACGGCGCGCCCATCGCGCTCTGCATCAAGAGCCTCTCGGGCGGCATCCTGAACGATGTATCGTTCAATGTCAGGCGCGGCGAGATCGTCGGCATTGCCGCGCTCGAAGGGCAGGGCCAGCGCGACCTGTTCAGGACGCTGATCGGTCTTGGCAAGGCGAAGGGCGGAAGCATCGAAATCGACGGCGTGGGCGCACAGATCGGCAGCCCGAGCGCCGCGCTCCAGTGTGGTAACGGCCTTGCCTACCTGCCTGAGGATCGCAAGTCGGAGGGCATCCTCGCCGGCCTTACCACCGCCAGCAACATGGTGCTGCCGATCATCTCCCGCATCGCGCAGGGCGGCATCGTCTGGCCGGCCGTCGAGCGCCGCGCCGCGCAAGAAACAGCCAAGGCGGTCGACCTGCAGGAGCGCTACCTGCATTTCAAGATCGAGGAGCTTTCCGGCGGCAACCAGCAAAAGGCCCTTCTGGCGCGCGTCATCATGACCGGCGCGCGCACTTTGCTGCTCTTCGATCCGACGCGCGGGGTCGATGTCGGAACCAAACAGTCGATCTACGAGGCGATCCGCAAGTTCACCGCCGATGGTGGTTCGGTGCTGTTTTATTCGTCCGAACTGCCGGAACTGGTCCACCTCGCGCATCGTTGCATTGTGCTCTATGGCGGCCGCATCTTCGCCGAATACCAGGGCGAGGCTATCGACGAGCAGGCCATTGTCGGCGCGCTGATCGGCCATGCCCGGGGCACGATGAAGGGGGTGGCCGCATGAGCGCGATCTCGGCAAGTCCCGCGCCGCGCCGCTCGGTTTTCCGGCGCGCCGTCGTCAGCGGCACCGGCATCGTCGCACTGATCTACATTCTGCTCTACGCGCTCTATGCGTTCTGGCAGCCCGATGCGCTGTCGGTCTATACGTTCACCGACCTCGTCAACAATTCGACGCCGCTGGCACTAGCGGCTGCGGGCGAGACGCTGGTCGTCATCAGCCGCGGCTTTGACTTGTCCGTCGCCGGCGTCGTCTCGCTGACCAACGTGCTGATGGCCGTCTATCCGCTCGATGGCCCCGGTGGAGCTTTGGTCAGCCTGCTGATGTGCTGCGCGATCGGAGCCTTCGTCGGCTTGATCAACGGCATTCTGGTTGCCAGGATCGGACTCCAGACCATCGCGGCGACACTCGGCACGATGATCATTTGCCAGGGACTGGCGCTCGTCATTCTCGACGCGCCCGGCGGCATGATCGCCGACTTCGTCAGCTACACCCTGACCGACACGCTTTTCGGCGCCGTTCCGACTGCCGGCCTGTTCCTGGTTGCCGTCGTCTTGCTG
>NZ_RZQA01000480.1:0-4998 GCF_004022915.1 Mesorhizobium sp. M7A.F.Ca.US.006.04.2.1 | reverse complement strand
GCTTAAGGATAGACGTTGGATGGGTCGGCGTCATGTGCACAGATCGCCAGCGGTGCAACGGTCAACTGCTTAGCGGCTCCTTTGGTTTTGTGCGCAACGGTCTTTCCCCTAGCTGGATTTAGCTATCCCCCTACGGCTGGGTAGGGACGTCAGTCTCAATTGAGCAATCGCTGATTAGGCAGCGCGGGGGATGATCCCCAAGAGCTATCCCGCAATGGCAGGTGCGGCCCACGCTTCCAACCTAAGCATCCCCGCACCGGCCATTCTTTTGGGTCTACGGCTGGGTAGCGCCTAGCGGCTCGCTTTTGGCCTTGATTTGTTCTGGCCGTTGCAACTAGGCGCAATCCCGCAGTAGCGGAGCCGCGCAAAGTCCTCGCTAGTTTCACCTTACGTTCCTGTCCGACTGCGGACAATCGCCACCAAAGCACAAGCCCTTGGAAGGGGACCTGGGGGGCGGTAGTCGGCACGATCAGACAGACCAAAAACGGGTTGAGCGACCGTGCCGACCATAGCTGGACACGAGGGTGGGCCTAATGTCCAGGCTCCATATGCTACCGGTACACTGGTCTTGCTACAACTACGCCTGATGGCCTATGTCGCGCTTGAAAATCGAAGTCGCATGGCGATCTGGACGCTACCCAAACCGCACTGCCTAGAATCCTAAAGGGAACTCACCCTCAAGTGGCACATTGACCCTCTGAGCGGTCGATTCAAAAGGATGTAGCCGCTTACACAGGGTCCGCCGCCGGCGCCCCAATAGGCGGCGGGCTCACCCTCAGTGGCTTTCAACGTAGAGCAAGAAGCCCGCCTCGCCTCATTCACGGCGAAATGGCAGGCGTAACCACATCGAAGGCTCGCCAAAGGACCTCTTCTATACTCGTGGGAGTCGAATCCACGAGCGGAATGCGCAGCGGCCAGCCGTTGACCATCTGGAAGACCCAACGACGTCCTTGGACCACGCCAAGGCGCCTGTAACGACAAGAGGCGCATAGGTCGCGATGACCACATGGGTCTGCCTGTAGTATGTGGAGGTTATTACACGTTCGACATACTCGCGCTGCCAGTTCGGGTGAAGGCTGCTCGGGTTCGTCGATGAGGAAAACAGGCTGATGGCCTCGCTCCGCGGTGCTTAGGAACACCAGCGATGAAATCAGTGACAATTCGCCTGACCTGGCGTCTTGCAATTCGATCATCAGCCCATCTCGGCGCTCGAGATGTACCTGGATCGGCTCGCGTAGAAAATCGTGCTGCCGAAGCCAGCGCTCGTTCCTGAGCACTGCTTAGAAATCGCGACCTAATGAGAACGACAGCTTAGGGTCCGTCTGGTCTAACCAAACCACTTGCTTGGGTTGGACGGAATGGCGGCCTCCTGATCCAAAGAGAGCACGCTCTCAAAATCCAGAACCTGTCGTCCAGTGTTGACGGCGGAGAAACCGAACCTCGGGTGGTATCCGCAGTAATTGAGAACCGCTCCGGCTTCATAGAAGCTCGCGCTGGATTCACGGAAGGACGCAGCAATGGCCTGCTTTATTACAGAGCGGGGTGAGTTGAAGGCCGGGATACGACGCAAGTTCCGAATGCCCGCAAATCTGTCTCGTGCAGTGTTCGAGACGACCGTGAGGTCCGTCGGATTTGTAGAGGTTCCCCTCGCACGACTTCCTTGCGCCGGTGAGCACCGCGCCGCCTGGCCCGTTCCACCAGCCCAGCCGCATGAAGCTGCGTCTCGATGAAGGGGTAGCCCCAGTTGAAGTCATGATCGCGCAGCAGGTATTCGTGGAAATGCTTCAGGTTCCAGCCAAGGTAGCGGTGGCGATAAAGTTCCAGCATCTCCTCGATCCCCTCCGCGGCACCCGGCGCGTCGAAAGCTTGCCCAAACGCCGGTCGAGCAACCCAGCCTCCCCAGCCTCTTCGTAACGCTCGCGGTAACGCCGGAATTGCCGCTCCGACATGCCCAGCAACTCGCCTGCCTCCATCATCGAAAGATCGCCGCCATTCCAGCGGCTCAATACATCCCGAAACTTCTGCATTCTCCGGTCCTCTAGCCACGCTGCCCGCTTCATCCCCAGCCTCCATTCGCTGGCGATAAAACCGGACAACTCGCGTGCTACCTAATCCGGACAACTCATGTGCTTACGACAGCAGTTGCTGAAATACATTGCCGCGATTAAGCATTCGGACTAAAGTCATCCCTTCTCGCAGCGTGCCGCGTCCTCCGGTTTGACACAGGGGTGCCGAATGCGCATGTCCTTGCTTTTCATTTCACTGCTGATTGCACACATCCCGATTGTATCGCATGCCGCCGCCATTCACGACGCCGCCGTGAAGGGAGATGTCGCGGCAATTACGGCAGCGCTCGACGCCGGTGCCGGCGTCGACGAGAGCGATGGAAAAGCAACGCCGCTCTATCTTTCGGTTAGGGGCGGGCATCTTGCGGCGGCAAAACTGCTCATGGAACGAGGTGCCGACGCCAACGTTGCCCCGACGCCGCTTTTGGGACCTCCCCTCATGCCGGCTTTGGCAAAACGCAGGGTCGACTTGATCAATCTGTTGCTGCAGGGGGGCGCAAATCCAAATGCGCAGCGCGGCGGTGAATCCGCCCTTCACATCGCCGTCAGATCCGGCTGTCTCGATTGCGTGAAGGCACTGGTCGAGGCCGGCGCCGATGTGAATGCGAAGACAAAGGACGGCAAGACACCGCTCCACATGGCAAAATTCAAGGGGCAACATGAAGTTGCCGCCTATCTCTTGTCGCACGGCGTCGTCTTGCCAACGCCAGCCCCTATCTCGATGAAATTGTCAAATGCGGATGTCGAGAAAGGCCGAACCTACTTCACCCATGTGTGTCACGGTTGCCACAATGCCGAGCCAAAGGGAGAGACCAAGACGGGGCCCAACTTGTGGGGCGTCGTCGGCCGCGACAAGGCATCCATGGCAAGTATGCGTTACTCCGACACATTGCTGGGCTGGGAAGGTGTATGGACGTATGAGGACCTGAACACATATCTCTTCGGGCCCATGCTCACAACGCCGGGCGTCAAGATGGAGACGCCCGGTGTCCCGGACGAGACCGAACGGGTCAACGTGATCGCGTACTTGCGCACACTCAGCGACAAGCCGATTCCGCTGCCCTGAACCCCTACCCAGTATCGCCCCTTTGTAAAAGCGCACTGGGGAAGCCCTGCCAATGCCAGCGCGCAAAAGAAGCCTTTAACGCTTATTCAATTTATCTATTTTAGAATGTGCTAATGCGCTTCTCAATCCTGCTTTTTGGCTGGGCAGTATTTTGCGGTTGGGATTTCGCCGCCAATGATGGCCAAACCATTATTGGCCTTGGCGTGCGAGTTGCCAGGCTATTCCACCTCTCCGGGCTAATTTGAAGTTAGGACGACGTCAGCGCTTCTTCACCTTCGGCGTGATCTCCTCGACCCGCACCTTGTCGCCGATCTCCCTTAGCGAGCGGGTATGTCCGAGGCAGGCTCGTCGAGAAAGGCCCCTGCCCCTTTTTACTAGCTCTCGACGAGCCGTGCGCCGCTTACCCCCGGACGGCAAACGCTGTCGCAGTCTGCCTTGATCGTCAAGCGACTGTTCTGTTCGCGTGTTCGTTAGCTCAATCAGGTTGCGCTAATGTCACATTCGGTGGACGCGTACGCGTGCGCGCAACTGCAAGCCGTCTCATTCACCCTTCCGCCGTCTCAATTTCGGCATGATCTCCTCGATCCGCGCCTTCACGCCGTCCTGGGCCATCGCCACCGGTGACGACGCCCATCCCGAACGCAATCTTGATCCAGAACGTCGAGATGCGGAGATAGATGTCCCTTCCGGTCAAGAAATTGAGGCCTTCCAGCATCGCGATGAACGCGGTCAATCCTACAGTAATAGCCGGCAGCAGGATGTGCCAGCCGATGACCCAGCCGAACTGCAGTCGCGATAGCAATACAGGATCGAAGTCCTCGTCCCTCTGGATGCAGGCGAGCCGGCGAGAATCGCATCACCTTCCGTAGTAGCGGCGGCTGTGGCGGGAGCGCGTTTTCAGTGCCGTGGTCAAGCTATGGGAATTGGCGACGGTGTCGATGCCGGATTTTGAAACCAGCTGTTCTGCCGCGTCGTACGGCTTGCAACTCTCAGGCGTGACCGCGCCAGAGGCGATAGAGCACGCACCTAGCTTGCGTGCTTGTGCTGCTTAGCTGCGCAACGACACCCGGGGGCGATGGGAACCGTCTGCGGCAATCCATGCTTCGGTGTGCTTGCAGCTCGCTTAGTCAAAGCGCTTCTCTGGGTAGGCACAGGGCGATCCGACCAACGGACAAGCGACGGCAGGACGAGAAATCGATGCTGCCGTCCAGTCCCGCCAGAATTGCCGCACGACAGGCAATGTAACGCGTGAAAGGCGTTTGAAACGTCACATTCGGCTATATGAGAATGAACGCCCCGATAAGAAGCGCGCCAAGCCCGATCGCGACGACAAGCCGTGTGGTGAGATCCATCAGGTCAATTTCCTTATTGCCAACTCTAACGTCTCGAGTTGGACGAGACCTTCCGTACGGAATCGTCGGTCCACGCCAATTGCCTCCGCGCCGGGAGAGAACCATGTCGGCAGCTTTGCCGGAGCAGAAACCCGTTGCGCCGCTGCCCTGCCCGGCGGCTATCATGAAACCAGCACATTCCGGAACTGCCAGGGATCGGATGTGTCGATGTCCTCCGGGAAGAGCCCAGGCCGGCCATCCAGAGGCGTCCAGTCCGTATAGACACCAACGAGAGAGCCAAGATAGGGCTTCTGGATCTCCAGGCAGCGCCGGAAGTCCAGATCTTCAACTTCCACGATGCCGGCCTCGGGGTTTTCAAGCGCCCAGACATGCCTGCGAGCACAGCCGACGTGACCTGAAGCCCAGTAGCATTGTGATGGGGCACGAGCTGTCGTGTCTTCAATCGCGAGCTGCGAACCGTACCAAAACGCGTTTCTTGAATGGCCCTAAAGAAGCACGCCAAGTTCATCTATCC
>NZ_RZQA01000047.1:0-14709 GCF_004022915.1 Mesorhizobium sp. M7A.F.Ca.US.006.04.2.1 | reverse complement strand
CTTGTAGCCCTCGACCGTTGCCTTCTTCCAGGCGCTGCCCCATTTCGGCGTGCCGGGCAGGGTCGGCCTGGTTCCGATCGGGCGCCCGTTGGTGGGAATGCAGTTGATGCCCGCACCGCCGACGAAGTCCAGCGCGCCGTGGTCGAACGCGTCACCATTGTAATCGTCGATCGTCTGGCCGAGCGCGCCTGCGGCGATGAACGGGTTGAAGTTCTTGTCGTCGAAGAACACCTGCACGCCGGCGTTTGTCTGGTAGCAGTAATTGCGCCCAACCGTTCCTTCGCCGCTGCCGGGGTCGTAGATCTTGCCGATGCCGGACAGCATCATCAGCCGGGCATTGTGCAGGCCGTAGGCGCACAGCAGCACCAGATCGGCCGGCTGGAAGTACTCCTCGCCTGAGGTATCGACGTAGGTCACGCCGCGCGCCGACTTGCCTCCGGGAGCCAGATCGACATGCAGTACCTCGCTGTCGGTGCGGACTTCGAAATTGGACTTCTTCATCAGCACCGGAAGGACGGTGGTCTGGGCGCTCGACTTCGAATAGTTGGCACAGCCGAAGCGTTCGCAGAATCCGCAATAGGTGCATTGACCCATGGCGATGCCGAGCGGGTTGACATAGGCCCGCGACATGTTGGCGGATGGGGTCGGGAAGGGATGCAGGCCGATCGACCGGCCGACCTCGGCGAACAGGGTTGGCGCGTAGGTCATCTGCATCGGCGGGTTCGGATAATCCCGCGACCTTGGATCCTCGAACGGATTGCCGCCTTCCTGCAACTGCCCCTTGATATTGCCGGCCTTGCCCGAGATGCCTGCCAGATACTCGAACTGGTCGTAATAGGGCTCCATCTCCGCGCCGGTCACGCCCCAGTCCTCGACCTGGAGATCGGCGATTCTCGATGCACCATATTTCTTGGTCAGATTGGTCTTTATCTGAAAGTCTGAATCCCAGAACCGCCAGGTGTGGCCGTTCCAGTGGACGCCGGCGCCGCCGACGCCGTTGCCGGGGAGGAAGGAGCCGAAATCGCGCATCGGCAGCGCCTTCTGCGACGGGTCGTTGCGCACCGTCATGGTTTCCAAGGCGGGCTGCAGGAAGAGGTCGCGCCGGATGCTGTAGCGCAACTCATCCTGCGCGTAGCCGATGTTGAAATCGGTTGCCGTATCGCGCCAGGGGCCGCGTTCTATAGCCACCACGTCCAGGCCCTGATCGGTCAATTCGTGGGCCAGAATGGATCCCGTCCAGCCGAGGCCGACGATCACGACGTCTTTGCGAGGCAGTATCTTGGTCATGATCAGGCGCCTTTGCCGAGCCATTCGGGGCGCCCGATGATCGAGACAGGCGGCTGCGGATATGGCTGATTGTGTTTGCTGACATGGTCGCGGTAGTCGTAGCGGGCGCCTGGAAAACCAAGCATGCGCCACGAGACCATGTCCTTGTTGCCGCCATAGACGGGGTCGGCAAAGAACCCCTCCATGGTGTTCTGCAGCAGAAGCCCGAAGAAACCCGGCCCCTTGACGCCATTGGGCAGGTCGACCTTCCCGGCCTCCATAGCCGTCAGGAAGGCATCCTGTTCGGCCGGTGCGAGCTCGACGAATGTCTTGCCGTCCCGCTGTTTCAGGAAAGCGTCGATGGCGGCAAGCCCGGTGCGGTAACGCTGCGCCGGATTGGCCTCGCCCTGATAGCCCTGGGTGGGCAGTCCAGGCAGAAACGGGCCTTGCGTGTAAAGCCGGCTCGACGCACCGAACGCCCCCATCAACTGCCTGTCGATATAGACGGCGCAACCGGCTTCCTTGCCGCCCATGCTGAGCTCGTCGGCCGGAATGATGCGGTCGACGATCGCCTCGACTAGGGCTGCTTCCTGGGCCGAGAAAAAGTGCCAGCCGCCTGCCACGACCTGCGTCGGTGGATCGGATGCCATTGGCGTCCAGGGCAAAGTGCCCGAGAACGATCGCGCAAAACCGGCCGATGTCGCGGTTGCCGTAAACATTGCGACCGAGGACAGGAAAAGACGCCGATTCATTCGGACAGGGTTGCGACGGTTCATATTAGGAATCTCAAAAATAAGAGAGCGCGCTTGGGAAGTGATGCCCAAGTATTCATGACAACGATAGTTAGGTTAAGCCGCAGATCGAATGCCGATAGACTGCGAGATGAAAATGACCTCGTCAACCACATCACAAAATCGTTAGCGAGGGTTTGGTCTACTGTCGACCAGGTCTGCTTGTGCTGTTGGAAGCCGGTTTTCGCCCGGAACTTGGGCTGCAGCGTCGCCTCTTGCAGAGCGTCCTGGCATACGCGGCCGGATACTGGACCGATAGAAACAGCATCGTGCCATCAGGCATGAATCAGGGACAGCCACAGACCGGCTGGCGTTCGAGGTAGTGGTCGACACCAGGGCGCCACCGCGACGTATCACGAGGCGTTTCGGACCCCTTGATCATACCTGCTCAGCTGGCAAGCAGCCTAATGAGTTTACGACCTGGACGACGCCTTGTAGACTGAACACATGGCGCTCAAACGGATGGACAACATAGGAATCGTCGTCGATGACCTCGAAGAGACGATTGGTTTCTTTGGCGAGCTCGGCCTTGAGCTCGAAGGGCGGGCCACGATCGAAGGAGAATGGGCCGGACGTGTCACTGGACTGGGCGATCAACGCGTCGAGATTGCCATGATGCGGACGCCGGACGGCCACAGCCGGCTCGAACTGTCCCGCTTCCTCACGCCGCCTGTCGTCTCGGATCACCGCAACGCCCCGGTTAACGCCCTCGGCTACCTCCGCGTCATGTTCGCCGTGGACGACATTGACGGGACGCTTGAAAGGCTCCGCAATCGCGGTGCGCGGCTCGAAGGCGAAGTTGTCCAGTATAGAGACGTGTATCGGCTCTGCTACATTCGAGGGCCCGGAGGGCTTCTCATAGGGCTCGCGCAAGAACTAAGCTGAGCGCAATGCGCTAAGCGGCCTGCCGCTTCGGCACCATCTGCTCATCCATCCCCGGCCGATGGCCGCGCAGATAGAGCGCGCAGGTGGTGCGCAGCATCGACGCAAAGTTCGGGATGGCGCCGTTGATCTCTATGGCTTCGTCATAGAGCTTGGAGATGAATTTCGGCGTCGTCAGGTTCTGGTTTTCGGCGATCTCGTCAAGCAACGCCCAGAACGTCGCTTCGAGCTGGATGCTGGTCGAGTGACCGTCGATGCGAATCGAGCGGTTGATCTGGCGATAGCCTTCGGGGTCCTGGCCCGCAAACACCCTGCACATCCGACAAACCTCCCATGATTGTTGGTCTTGGGTGGACGGCGTGCAGTTTGATACTGCTTGACCTGTCCCCACACGTATTCTCGGGCAAAATTGCCGGTCCGGCAATCGGACTTTCGTCCCGTTCGCGGCTGCGGGCGTGGTAACCGGCTGCCACCACCTTTTGTCCGCGCCGCGCATAATCGCCTCCACACCAGCGCGGAGACTAATTTGGCCAAGGCGATCCACAGTATGATCCGGGTTCTCGACGAGACCCGATCGGTCGATTTCTACAGAAACGCCTTCGGGCTCAATGTCGCCGACAGGCTGGATTTCGAGACGTTCACGCTCCTTTACCTCAGCAATGCCGAGGCAGGGTTCGAGCTCGAACTGACCGTGAACAAGGATCGGCAGGAAGCTTACGGGCTCGGCGACGGCTACGGTCACTTCGCTGTCTCCGTCGCCGACCTCGACAGCGAACATGACCGTCTCGGTGCGCTTGGCCTGAATCCGAAGAAGATCGTCGAGTTCAACCGCGACGGATCGCTGATCGCCCGCTTTTTCTTCATCGAGGACCCCGACGGCTACAAGATCGAGGTTCTGCAGCGCGGAGGTCGCTTCCAATAGGAGACATAGCAGTCGCGCCGGCAGGTGCGGCGCCAGCAAACGCACTCTCAACAGTGCACATAGCAAGCAGGGAGGAATAAAATGGTCACGATCTATGACGCGAAGCCCGGGCTTTCACGTCGCGAGCTTCTCAAACGCGGCGGCATCGGCGCGCTGCTCGTCATCTCCGGTAGCGCCGTCATCAGTCCTGAACATGCCTGGGGGCTCGAGACATCGGCACTCAAGCCCGAAACCATGGCGACGCTGATCCAGATGGCGCGCGACATCTATCCGCACGATCAGGTGCCGGACAAATACTACGCCATTGCCGTGAAAGGTCATGACGAGCAGGCCGGCAAGGACGCCGCCTACAAGGCGATGCTCGAGGATGGCATCGCCGACCTCGACAAGAAATCCGGTGGCGGCGGCTATCGCGGCCTTGGCTGGGAGGACCAGCGGGTCGCGATGCTGAAGCAGATCGAGGCGACGCCGTTTTTCCAGGCCATCAGAGGCGGCCTTGTGGTCGGCCTCTACAACCAGAAAGAGGTGTGGCCGATCTTCGGCTACGAGGGCGAGTCCTATTCCAAGGGCGGCTACATCGCGCGCGGTTTCGACGACATCGAGTGGCTCTGAGCCCCGTCGTTCCTGAACCCGCAAACAGAAATCATGGGAGGAAACCATGGCAGCTTCATTTGATCTGAACAACGACGGCGTGGTCGTCATCATCGGTTCGGGCGCCGGCGGCGGCACGCTCGGCAACGAACTTGCCCAGAAGGGTGTCGACGTCGTCATCCTGGAAGCCGGCGCGCGCCACGAATACGAGGATTTCGTCAATGACGAGTGGGGTTCGTTCGCCCAGCTCGCCTGGACCGACAAGCGCACCACGTCCGGCGACTGGCGCGTGGCAAAGGATTTTCCGAACCTGCCGGCCTGGGTCGTCAAGTCGGTCGGCGGTTCGACCACGCATTGGGCGGGAGCCTCGCTGCGCTTCCAGGAGCACGAGTTCAAGACGCTCTCGACCTATGGCAAACTGGAAGGCGCCAACCTGCTCGATTGGCCGATCACGCTGGCCGAGATGGAGCCCTACTACGCCAAGGCCGAGGCCAAGATGGGCGTCACCGGCACCAATGACTGGCCGCGGCTGCCGGGCAACAACAATTTCAAGGTGTTGAAGGCCGGCGCCGACAAGCTCGGCTACAAGGAATGCCACACCGGCAACATGGCCATCAACTCGGTCGATCGCGACGATCGTAATTCCTGCCAGCAAACCGGCTTCTGCTTCCAGGGCTGTAAATGGGGCGCCAAATGGTCGACGCTCTACACCGAGATCCCCAAGGGCGAGGCGACAGGCCATCTCGAAGTCAGGCCGAATGCCATGGCGATCAAGATCAACCACGACGCCAGCGGAAAGGTGACCGGCGTCGTCTACGCCGACAAGGACGGCAAGCTGCAGGAGCAGAAGGCGCGCATCGTCGCGGTTGCCGGCAACTCGATCGAGAGCCCAAGGCTGCTGCTCAATTCGGCGTCGGGAAAATTCCCCGATGGGCTTGCCAACTCGTCGGGCCAGGTCGGCAAGAACTACATGCGCCACACCACCGGCTCGGTCTATGCCATCTTCGACAGGCCGGTGCATATGTATCGCGGCACCACCATGGCCGGCATCATCCGCGACGAGGCGCGGCATGATCCGTCGCGTGGGTTCGTGGGCGGCTACGAGTTCGAGACGCTGTCGCTCGGCCTGCCGTTCATGGCCGCATTCCTCGATCCGGGCGCCTGGGGGCGCTCGTTCACCACCGCACTCGATCACTACGACCACATGGCCGGCCTGTGGATCGTCGGTGAGGACATGCCGCGCGCGGAGAACCGCATCACGCTGCATGCAGACGAGAAGGACGCGCACGGCATGCCGATCGCCGACGTGCATTTCGACGACCATCCGAACGACACGGCGATGCGTAACCACGCCTACAAACAGGCTACGGCACTTTACGATGCGGTCGGCGCCACCCGCACCTTCCCGACGCCACCCTATCCGTCGACTCACAATCTCGGCACCAACCGGATGAGCGAGAAAGCGGAAGACGGGGTCGTCAACAAGCACGGCCAGGCGCACGACATCAAGAACCTGTTCGTGTCGGACGGCAGCCAGTTCACTACCGGGGCCGCTGAAAACCCGACCCTGACGATCGTGTCGCTGGCGATCCGCCAGGCCGACTACATCGCCGCGCAGATGTCGGCAAAGACGATCTAGTCACATCCTCCCGACGGACTGCTGGCGCGGAACCCGCAAGGTTCCGCGCCTTTTTCTTGCCGCCTTATTGCTTGGTGCAGGTCGATGCGGTGAAGGCGCCGTCGGGTTGCTTCATGATGATGTCGAAGGAGGGCACGGTTTCGCCGTCCAGCGTCGCCTGGGTCAGCGACAGCGAGTTGCCGCCGGCGGTGTAGCCGCCCAGTGGTCCCAGCCAGGAAATCACGCCGTTCGCATCCATTTGGTAGTTGTACCCTTGCTGAGCGGGGCCGAAGACGCCGAGGCTGGTGTAGACAGGGCCGCTGTAGACGTTCCCCTTAATGGTGATGTCGCCGAGGCTGAGGAACATGCCAAGCAGGTACACTTCGCAATGATAGGTGCCGTCAGGCATCTTGCCATCGCTGAAATCGGCTCGCGCGGCTCCGGTTGCTGCGGCCAGAAGCAGTATGCCGATGAAAAAGCGTGAAATCCCTGAAATCATGACGTCGCTCGTTTGAAGAGCGAGCTTGCCCTATTTTTGCACCGCGCCGCAACATCGGTCGCCCAAGGCGCCGCTATTGAGATCAAAATCTAGGCAGCCTCAGAGAATGAGCGAAAATTAGGCAAAAACTGTGTAAGCTGCGCAAATTTCCCTCAATCGATTTCTGGCCGGCTCTCTTTGTTTTGGAAGCCGCTATATCCAAGGCGCTGATATCTATGAACTATTTGTACCCTTTCGGGATCGCTGGAGCGGTTGGCATGGGGGTTGCATTGTAGTGTTGCAGTGCAATCAACTAGCTTGGGAGTCCGTAATATGAGGGGTAATTTCTCGACAATAACAAAAATGTTTTCGGCTGGTGCGGTCGCCGCCGGCCTGTTGATGTCGGCTCCGGCCAAGGCCGCCGACGACACGATCAAGGTCGGCATTCTCCATTCGCTCTCGGGGACCATGGCGATTTCGGAGACGACACTGAAGGACGCCATGCTGATGCTCATCGACGAGCAGAACGCCAAGGGCGGCCTGCTCGGCAAGAAGCTCGAGGCGGTCGTCGTCGATCCGGCTTCCAACTGGCCGCTGTTTGCCGAAAAGGCGCGCGAACTGATCTCCAAGGACAAGGTTGCGGCGGTGTTCGGCTGCTGGACCTCGGTGTCGCGCAAATCGGTGCTGCCGGTGTTCTCCGAACTCGACAACATCCTGTTCTATCCGGTCCAGTATGAGGGCGAGGAGAGCGAGCGCAACGTGTTCTACACGGGTGCGGCGCCGAACCAGCAGGCGATCCCGGCGGTCGACTATCTGATGAGCGAGGACGGCGGTTCGGTTAAGCGCTGGGTGCTGGAAGGCACCGACTACGTCTATCCGCGCACCACCAACAAGATCCTCGAGGCCTATCTGAAGGCCAAGGGTGTGGCGGCTGAAGACATCATGGTCAATTACACGCCGTTCGGCTTCTCCGACTGGCAGACCGAGGTTTCGGCGATCAAGAAGTTCGGTTCGGCCGGCAAGAAGACCGCCGTCGTCTCGACCGTCAACGGCGACGCCAACGTGCCGTTCTACAAGGAACTCGGCAACCAGGGCATCAAGGCCGAGGACATTCCGGTCATGGCCTTCTCGGTCGGCGAGGAAGAGCTTGCAGGTCTCGACACCGCGCCGCTGGTCGGCCATCTCGCCGCCTGGAACTATTTCGAGAGCATCGATACGCCCGAGAACAAGAAGTTCATCGCCGACTGGCACAAGTTCATCAAGAACGACAAGCGCACCACCAACGACCCGATGGAGGCCCATTATATCGGCTTCAACATGTGGGTGAAGGCGGTCGAGAAGGCCGGCACCACCGATCCGGACAAGGTCATCGACGCCATGATCGGCGTGTCGGTGCCGAACCTGACCGGCGGCTATTCGACGATGATGCCGAACCACCACATCACCAAGCCGGTGCTGATCGGCGAAATCCAGGCCGACGGCCAGTTCGAGACCGTGTCGCGCACGCCGGGCCTGGTGATGGGCGACGAATGGTCCGACTATCTGCCTGATTCCAAGGACCTGATCTCGGATTGGCGCGCGCCTCTGTCCTGCGGCAACTTTAATGTTGCCACCGGCAAGTGCGGCGGCAAGGGCACGAACTGATCCCTCCCAGGGCTGACCCAGTCAGACCGCGCGCGTCCGGACGGCTTCCTCCGCCGTCCGGACGCCCACTTCAACCTTCAGGGGTTACCAGAAACCGATGACCTTAATCCGCACGGGTTTGATGCTGTTGTTCCTGCTGGCGACACTGTCGTCATCGGGCGCTGGCGAAACCGATCTGCGCGGCATCATCGCCAAATTCGCCACGGCCAAGGGCTTTTCCGAGATCGGAGCCGTCGTCCACGAACTGGCAGCCGCTGGCGACCCGGCGGTGGAGCGGCCGCTTGCGGCACTTGCCGACGGCAACCTCTATGTCCGCAAGGCCGATTCCCTGGTGTTTGTCGGCAAGGAAGCGGGCGAGAGCGTCCAGCTTTCCGACCCGTTGAGCGGGGAGGCATCGGGTGAGGCGGCCAAGGACGGCATCACCAAGATCAAGGTCAACAACACGCTGCGTCGCGTCATCCGCGATGCGTTGGGCACGCTGACGCTCGGCGCCAAGGATCCGGCTGTTCGCATCGCCGCCGCCGACACCATGTTCAAGACACCTGACGCCGCAAATATCGCCCCCCTCGATACGGCGATCGCCGGTGAGGCCGTGGCCAGCGTCAAGGCTCTGCTCGAACAGGCCCGTGCCGCGTCAGTTCTTGTCTCGGATCGGCCCGAAGCCGACAAGCTCGCCGCCATCGCGCTTATCGGGGCACGGGGCGATCGCGATGCTGTTTCGCTGCTCACTTCGGTCGTGGCGAATTCCACCGACGCGGTTAGGCAAGCGGCGACAGCCGCGATCGCCAACATCAATTCGACGCTGGCCTTCTGGGACGCCGGGCAGAACGTCTGGTACGGCATCTCGCTGGGCTCGGTGCTGCTGCTGGCGGCAATCGGCCTCGCCATCACGTTCGGCGTCATGGGCGTCATCAACATGGCGCATGGCGAGATGGTAATGCTCGGCGCCTACACGACCTTCGTCGT
This sequence comes from Mesorhizobium sp. M7A.F.Ca.US.006.04.2.1, assembly GCF_004022915.1. NCBI lineage: Bacteria > Pseudomonadati > Pseudomonadota > Alphaproteobacteria > Hyphomicrobiales > Phyllobacteriaceae > Mesorhizobium > Mesorhizobium sp. M7A.F.Ca.US.006.04.2.1. The sequence goes on along the minus strand of NZ_RZQA01000047.1, from coordinate 5,551 downwards.
CCAGCAGGTGATCCGTACATCCTTCCCGGACCTGTTCGACTGGTCGCTGGTCATCGCACTGCCGCTCGCGTTTCTCGTCGCGGCCCTGGTTGGCCTGATCATCGAGCGCGGTGTCATCCGCTTCCTCTATGGCCGGCCGCTTGAAACGCTGCTGGCGACATGGGGCGTCTCGCTGATCCTGCAACAGGCCGTGCGCTCAATCTTCGGGCCGACCAACCAAGAGGTCGGCAACCCATCCTGGATGTCGGGCTCGTTCAATGTCGGACAGTTGGCGATCACCTGGAACCGCCTGTGGATCCTGGTTTTCGCGCTCGCTGTCTTCGGCATCCTGCTCTACGTGATGAAGCGCACGCCCTGGGGCCTGCAGATGCGCGCCGTCACCGCCAACCGGCGCATGGCTGCCTCGATGGGCATCAGGACGCCGTGGGTCGACGCGCTGACCTTCGCGCTCGGCTCCGGCATTGCCGGCATTGCCGGCGTCGCGCTGAGCCAGATCGACAACGTCTCGCCCAATCTCGGCCGCGGGTACATCATCGACAGCTTCATGGTCGTTGTCTTCGGCGGCGTCGGTAATCTGTGGGGCACGCTGGTCGGCGCCTTCTCGCTCGGCATCGTCAACAAGTTCCTCGAGCCTTATGCGGGCGCGGTGCTCGGCAAGATCGTCGTGCTGGTGCTGATCATCCTGTTCATCCAGAAACGCCCGCGCGGCCTGTTCGCGCTCAAGGGGAGGGCGGTGGAAGCATGATCACGGGACGCTTCTTTGCCGCCGGCGCGGACCGCCGCATCGCCATTACGATCTCCATCCTGCTGGCGGTGGCCGTCATCGTGCCGTTGCTCAACCTTGCGGTGTCTCCTACCAGCGCCTTCTACATCCCATCCTACATCGTCGCGCTGACCGGCAAATATCTCTGCTATGCGCTGCTTGCCTTGGCGCTCGACCTGGTCTGGGGCTATTGCGGCATCCTTTCGCTCGGCCACGGCGCCTTCTTCGCGCTCGGCGGCTATGCAATGGGCATGTATCTGATGCGTCAGATCGGCTCGCGCGGCGTCTATGGCAATCCCGTCCTGCCCGACTTCATGGTGTTCCTGAACTACAAGGAACTGCCATGGTTCTGGTATGGCTTCGACCATTTCTGGTTCGCCGGCCTCATGGTGCTCGCGGTGCCTGGCCTGCTGGCTTTCGTCTTCGGCTGGTTCGCCTTCCGCAGCCGCGTCACCGGCGTTTATCTCTCCATCATTACCCAGGCGATGACGTATGCGCTGCTGCTTGCCTTTTTCCGCAACGATATGGGGTTCGGCGGCAACAACGGCCTGACCGATTTCAAGGATATTCTGGGCTTCAACGTGCAGGCCGACGCGACGCGCTCGGCGCTGTTTGCCGCCAGCGCGGTGATGCTGGCACTTGCCGTCTTCGTCACCTGGGCGATCGTCGGCTCAAAATACGGCAAGCTCTTGATGGCGGTACGCGATGCCGAGAGCCGCACGCGCTTTCTCGGCTGGCGGGCGGAGAACGTGAAACTGTTCGCCTTCACCGTCTCGGCCGTCATGGCCGGCATAGCCGGTGCGCTCTACGTGCCGCAGGTCGGCATCATCAACCCTGGTGAATTCGAGCCGGCCAATTCGATTGAAGTCGTCGTCTGGGCGGCTGTCGGCGGGCGCGGCACCATTGTCGGGCCGATCATCGGTGCGTTGCTGGTCAATGCCGGAAAATCCTGGTTCACCGGCGTACTGCCGGAGTTCTGGCTGTTTGCACTGGGTGGACTATTCGTCGCCGTCACGCTTTTGCTGCCCAAGGGCATCATCGGCATGTGGGACAGCTGGCGCGGCAACGCCAAGGCGTTGCGAGCTGCTTCGATTGCCGAGGAAGCCGGCACCGATGCCGATGTCTCGCCGCCGGCGAAAATCGTTCGCAGTGAAGCAAGAAAGCCAGGTGACTGGTCCGCCAGCAACCCCGAACCACAGCCGGCGGAGTGAGCGACCATGTCAAAGTCGAACACGATCCTTTATCTCGACGGCGTCTCGGTCTCCTTCGACGGCTTTCGCGCCATCAACAATCTGTCGCTGGTGCTCGACAAGGGCGAGATGCGCGCCATCATCGGCCCCAACGGCGCCGGCAAGACGACGATGATGGACATCGTCACCGGCAAGACGCGGCCCGACGAGGGCGAAGTGTTCTTCGACGGCCAAGTCGATCTGACCAAGCACGACGAGGCCGAGATCGCAATGATGGGCATTGGCCGTAAATTTCAGAAGCCGACCGTCTTCGAAAGCCACACGATCGAGGAAAACCTGATGCTGGCGCTGAAGGGTCCTCGCTCGATCTTCCCGGCGCTGTTTCACCGCCGCTCGGCCGCCGAGACGCGGCAGATCGATGACATCCTCGGCATCATCCGGCTTGGCGACAAGCGTGACGAACTGGCGGCCAATCTCAGCCATGGGCAAAAGCAGTGGCTGGAGATCGGCATGCTCTTGGCGCAGGACCCGAAACTGCTTCTGGTTGACGAGCCGGTCGCCGGCATGACCGATGCCGAGACCGAGGAAACCGCGCGGCTGCTCAAGGATATCGCCCGCGACCATTCGGTCATCGTCGTCGAGCACGACATGCATTTCGTGCGCGAGCTCGGCGTCAAGGTCACCTGCCTGCACGAGGGCTCGGTGCTCTCGGAAGGCACACTCGATTTCGTGTCGGCCGACGAGCGTGTCGTCGAAGTCTATCTGGGGAGATGAGCATGGTCTGGCGGGTTCAGTTCCATCACTTCGATCTGTCGTTTCTCAGGTTCTGGAGACGGCGCTGACATGCTCGAAGTTTCCAATGCCACGCTGCACTACGGCGCCGCCCAGGCGCTGCGCGGCGTATCGCTGAAGGCGGGCGCCGGCAAGATCACCTGCGTGCTCGGCCGCAACGGCGTCGGCAAGACCAGTTTGATGAGATCGATCGTCGGCCACCACCGGCTGACGAGCGGAAGCGTTGCCTTCGAGGGGAAGGCGCTCGACCGGAGCGCGGCGTATGACCGCGCCCGGTCGGGCATCGCATTCGTACCGCAGGGCAGGGAGGTCTTTCCGCTGCTCACCGTGCGGGAGAACCTGGAATCAGGCTTTGCGCCGCTGAGGCGAGCCGACCGCAACATTCCGGCGCATGTCTTCGAATTGTTCCCTGTGCTGAAGCAGATGCTCGGCCGTCGCGGCGGCGATCTTTCCGGCGGCCAGCAGCAACAGCTCGCCATCGGGCGGGCGCTGGTGATGCGGCCGAAACTGCTCGTGCTCGATGAACCGACCGAGGGCATACAGCCGTCGATCATTAAGGACATCGGCCGCGCCATCCGCTATCTGCGCGACCAGGCGGGCATCGCCGTGCTTTTGGTCGAACAATATCTCGATTTCTGCCGCGAGCTCGCCGACGAGGTCAACATCATGGACCGGGGCGTGATCGTCCATACCGGCCCGGCTGAAGATTTAGACCGGGCTGATGTGCGGAAGTTCCTTACCGTCTAGAATTGGCGGTGAACTTCAGTTGGCGATCCGAAGTTCTTGCCAAGTCCAATATTTCTCCATCCGATCACCTGCGTCTCTGGCACGCTCAATATCGCGTGCTAGTCTTTTCCATGGCTTTGTGAGTCGGCCGCTTCCGTATCAGTCTGGTTATCGCAGATCGAGGACCACGGCCAATGCCGGGCAAGTTTCACGCAAGCAAGGCTGCCTAGCTTCCCTCCTGCGATCTCTGTCGTTCAAACGCGTTTGGGCACACAGGCTAAAGGACAGCCATGGAACGTTACGTCGAGGATTACCAGAAGCGGCGGCTTACCGAACGCGTCGACATCATCGCTGCCATCAATATCTTGAGATCACAGGGCTGCGACTACGACGATCTGATCGAGGAGATCACCAAGGTCTTCTATGTCGATCTCGATACCTTCAATGAGATTGTCATGGCGGCCTAGGAGCCGCATTCGTCTCCCCACGATCAGAGGCCGGTGTTGCGCGATTAGCTTGCGCGCCTGAACGGAGACGCGGTGACGCGGTTACGGCCTCCGCGCTTGGCGTCGTAGAGCGCCTTGTCGGCGGCGTTGAGCACCTTGTCGAAGCCGAGGCCTTCCTTGGTGCCGAAAGCAAATCCGGCACTGACGGTGCATATCAGCGAGCCTGTCTCGGTTTCGATGCGGTGCGCGGCGAAAGCTGCCCGTATGGCCTCGGCGGTGGCCTCCACCGTTTCGGGCAAGGTCCGCTTCAGCACCAGCGCGAACTCCTCGCCGCCCATGCGCGCGGCGACGTCGGCCGGGCGGCGATTGCTGGCGAGTTCCCGTGCAAACACCCTCAGCACTTCATCACCGGCGGCGTGGCCGAATTCGTCGTTGATGGCCTTGAAGTTGTCGAGATCGAAGACGACCACCGCCGTGAAGGCGCCGACCGGCGCATCGCCGTGCAGGTCGAACAGGGCGCGGCGGTTGAGCAGGCCGGTCAGCGGGTCGGTCAGGGCATTGTGGCGGTGATGCCGGGCCAAGCGTCCCTGATTCAGGGCCAGGGAAAGCGCTCCAATCCCGGTCATGCTGGCGATGACGATGATGAGGCTCAGTTCCTCGGCCCAGTTGCTTGGCGCATGTCCAAGGACCAGCTTTCCATCCAAGGCTAAAACCATGGCGCAGAGAGCGAAGGATGCGGCCGTGGCAGAATAGAGCGCGGTGATACCGATCGTCAGGGCAGGGGCTTCGTCGCGGCCCTTCCAGTATTCGACCGCCGTTGCGAACAGAAGCAAGGCGGCGAAGGCATTTTCGAACATGAAGCCCAGCCCGTCATAGCCTAGAGCCATGGGAGGCAACGTCACGGCCAGCGAAATGGCGCTGCCAAGTACAGTTCGGGGCACTGGCGAGCCGCCGGTTCTAAACTGGTAGGCCGCGCCCAGCATTGTCGAGAAACCGAGCAGGAGGAAAGCCAGCGTGGCGATGCCCAGCAGGCGCCCGGGCATGTCGATATAAGCGTCATAGACAAAAATATCGCCGACCACGAACACCAGGCTGATCGCCCATGTCAGCAGGAATTTCTCCGAGCGAGCGGTCAGCCACATGCCGAACAATGTCAGGCTCAGGCAGGCCGCGGAAAAACCGACAGCCAGGAGAAGTGAAGTGTAGTCGAGCGACATGCCCCTCGTCCTTGCCCGTGGCGGCCCAGATCTGCGACTGGTCTGGCTGGATTCATGCAGCAAGGAGGTATCGATAAGGTTACGACGGTGGCGAAGATGCCATGATTCCGCTGCGTCAGGGCACCGGTTGACCCTGGTCCACTCGCTTCATCAGTGCCATGGCGCCGAACGGCGCGCGCACCTTGCCCTCGGTGATGAAGTAAACGAACACGTCGCGCGGCTTGACCGGCGCATCGGTGGCGGGGTCGGCGCGCCGCAGGTCGGCCGGCTGCTTGCCTTGCGCCCAGGTCTTTACCCGCGCGGCCCATTCATCGAGGCCTTTCGGCGTATAGCAGTCGGGATTGTCATCGCTGCCGGTCTGCAGTCGGGCGTAGACGAAATCGGCGGTGATGTCGGCGATATCAGGATATTTGGCAT
>NZ_RZQA01000479.1:0-5019 GCF_004022915.1 Mesorhizobium sp. M7A.F.Ca.US.006.04.2.1 | reverse complement strand
CTGGTCGGCAGCACCGCATTGGGTCCAAGCACGAAATTGGCCAGCGTCACCGGCGTGTGCGGCCCCATCAGGATTTCAGCCGCCTCCGTGATGCGCCCGAGATGCGCGAACGGCTCCTTCGACAGGATCTCGAGATGTTCGGGCGCATAGTCGTTGATGAAGCGGTAGCTGTCTTCCAGCGACGCGGTCAGCACGATGCCACCGCGCTTGCCGGTCAGCACCGCGCGTGAAAACTCGACACGCTGCTCGGTCATCCGCGACCAGTGCTCCGGGATTGCAGCCAATGCGGCTTCGGCGATCTTGCGGCTGTGCGTCACCAGATAGGCCGAAGAATCCGGCCCGTGTTCGGCTTCGATCAACAGGTCGAGCGCAGCAAGCCCGCCGTCGACGCTGTCATCGGCAAAGATGATTGCTTCGGACGGCCCGGCCGGAAGGCCTGTGTTGATGACCGACGACAGCACGCTCTTGGCCGCCACCACCCAGGGGCTGCCGGGGCCGACGATCTTGAGCGCGGGCTTCACCGTCTCCGTGCCGTAGGCGACGGCGGCAACTGCCTGAGCGCCGCCGCATTTGTAGACGGTTCCGACGCCAGCGAGGCGTGCGGCGACCAACGTTGCCGCGTCCACCGAACCATCCGATGTCGGCGGCGTCACGATGGCGATTTGCGGCACGCCGGCAATCACCGCCGGCACCGACGTCATCATCGTCACCGATGGGAAAGCACCCTTGCCGCGCGGCACGTAGAGCGCAACGGAAGCGATCGGCGTGTACCGGTCGCCGGCATAGGCGCCCGGCCGGACTTCCTTGAGCCACATCGTTTCCGGCTTCTGCTCCTCATGGAAATGCCTGATGTTGTCGATGCCGAACTGGATGCTCTCGACGACGTCCTTTTCCACCTTGTCGAACGCCGCGTCGAACTCGGCTTCCGACACCTGCAGCTCGCCCTCGGCGACATTGGCCTTGTCGAGTTCCCTGGCGAAGCGGATCAAGGCGGCGTCGCCTTCGTCCTTGACGGCCTGGATGATCGGCCGGACCTTCTCGACGAAGACCGTCAGATCGGCCTCGGCGCGCTTCAGCAGACTGGCGCGCTGGTCGGCATCGATGGATGACAAATCGTGGAAGCTGATGTCGGACATGGCTGCTCGTTCTCCTGGAACTCTTGGAACGCAATGACGGCTGGCGCAGGCCGGCCATATGCTGCGGGCCGACAGGTCGACCCTGAACAAGGATCAAAGCCGTCGAGAGGCTTCACTTGGGCAAAAGTATATACATGTCTATGTGACGGTCGCCAGCGATTTTTCCATCATCCTTCCCGTCGAAACTACCGAGATAAACCTGCCTCATCAGATCGAGGCGAGAAAGCCGCCATCGACCGGAATGGACTGGCCGGTTATGTAGGCCGCCGCATCCGAAGCGAGGAACACGGCGATGCCATGCAGGTCGGAGAGATCACCGAAACGCCGCTGCGGGATCTTGGCCAGCATGGAGTGCTGCCATGCCTCGTTGTTGTAAAAAACGTCCGTCATCGCCGTCCTGAAATAGCCCGGCGCGATGGCGTTGACCCTTATGCCAAGCTCCGCCCACTCGGCCGCAAGCGCCCGCGTCATGCCGAGCAGGCCGGACTTCGACGAGCCATACGGCACCGCGGTTGGGATTCCGACTTCCGACGTCAGCGAGCACAGGTTGATGATGGTGCCGGGACGGCCGGCGTCGCGCATCTGCCGCGCGGCGGCCTGGGCGCAGAAGAACGCTCCCTTCAGATTCGTGTCGACGATCCTGTCCCACAGCGCCTCGTCGACATCGAGCGAGGGCCGCACCTCCTCCATCCCGACATTGTTGACGAGAATGTCGAGACCACCAAGCAGGCTGGCAGCCTCGTTGGTGGCTGCGCGGCAGCGGCCGACATCGGTGACGTCGAGAGCGACGGCATGCGCCACCCCACCGGCCGCGCGGATGGCGACCGTCGTGTGCTCCAGCGCGGCCAGGCTGCGCGCCGTGACCGCGACGTCGGCGCCGGCAGCACTCAGCGCTTCGGCGATGCTGCGCCCGATGCCACGGCTGGCGCCGGTGACAAGCGCCTTCCTGCCGGAGAGATCGAAGAGAGAAGCGTTGCGCATGTGATCCTCCTGGTCGGTGTCGGTTTCCGCTTCGGCGTAGAGACTATCAGGTCAGCTTACATATACAAGCATATACAAAGCATTTCAGCTGCGGTACGGATGACGAAATCCACCGCAGAGGAGCCAGCCCGTGTCGAAAGCCTCGGATATGGTCCGCACCGAAGTCAACTGCCTGTCGCCCTACAATTCCGGACTGACCATTGACGAGGTGCGGAAACGATACGCACCGGCCAGAATCGCCAAACTGGGCTCGAACGAAAACCCGCTCGGGCCCAGCCCGAGCCTCGCCGCCACGATGCATGCCGGCTCCGAGATGTTCCGCCTCTATCCGGACCCTGCCGGGCGCAAGCTGCGCCAGGCGATCGGCGACAAATATGCCGTCGCCGAGGACCAGATTATCCTCGGCAACGGTTCCGAAGATCTTCTCTCCGTCATCAGCCGCGCCGTGTTGCGGCCGGGCGACGCCGTCGTCACGCTCTATCCGTCGTTTCCGCTGCATGAGGACTACACGACGTTGTGGGCGCTACCGTCAAGCGCGTTGTCGTCAACGACGATCTGACCATCAATGTCGATGCGCTGGTCGAGGCGGTGCGCGAACGGCCGCGCATGCTGCTGTTCTCGAACCCGATGAACCCGGTCGGCAGCTGGCTCTCCGGCGGCGATCTGTCGAGGGTTCTGGATGCGACGAGCGACGAGACGCTGATCGTCATCGACGAAGCCTATGCCGAATATGCCAAGGGCGACGACTATGCGTCATCCCTGCCCTACCTGGGAAAGCTCGACCGGCCCTGGATCGTGCTTCGGACCTTTTCCAAGGCGTTCGGCCTGGCCGGATTGCGGATCGGCTTCGGCATCGTCGGCGACCCGGAGCTGCGCGCGCTGCTGGACCGCGTCCGCACGCCTTTCAACGCCAACGGCATGGCCCAGGCCGCAGCATTCGCGGCGCTGGCCGATGACGAACACCTCGCCAGGGTCGTAGCTCTGGCCAGGGCGGAGAGAAAACGCGTCGAGACTTTCCTGGCGAGCAAGGGCCTCGACGTCGCCGCCTCCAGAGGCAATTTCCTGTTCTTCAACTGCCGGCAGGATGCCTCCGTCTTCGTCGAAGGCCTGCTGCGGCAAGGGGTCATCGTCAAACCGTGGAAGCAGCAGGGCTTTGACACCTATGTGCGTGTCAGCATCGGCTCGACTTCGGAAAACGACCACTTCATGGCCGCTCTGTCGGCGCTGTTGTGAATGCACGTCTGGGCGGATCGCTCCGCGCTTGGGAGCCGATCGCTGCCGCCCTATTTCGCCCAAGGCCTTGACCGACGCTTGGCTTGGCTGCCGTGCGGATCGTCGATGACCACAGCGTATTTATTTGGCTTCGGACCAGCCGCAGGCCTTAACTTTCGCAGCGTGGGTTTTTACATCCGAGGGGTCTGCAAACGATCGACGCTTGAGGAGGCTCCCTTGCAGCAGCCAGATGACATAGCCGCCCGCCGATTGGGCATTCTCATCGAGCAATATGTGGAAGCGCGTAAAAAGCGCTATGACTATGTGTCGACCGAGCAGGCCTATCGGGCCATCCGGCAGGTCCTCAAACCCGCCATTCCCGATCGCGAGCTCGACGACATGGTCGCCTCACTTGCCGTCAAGAACGGCCTGGCGGTCGTCTTCGATCGTCAAACCAAAGCATCGGCCGATGATGTTCCGAGGCCAAGCCCCTAGATCGACGCACATCTGCCGGTGCCGGGCGCCATATCAACGCGGGGCCAAACGCATCGTTCGGCCCCGCATCGATGTGCATCGCCGGAGGAACCTGCGACACACCTGCGCCGTGGGCCTGTGTGCCGCAAGCCGACGGGCGTGGTGGCTTCAAGCGGCGGTGCTGACCTGGCCCGGCTCGAGGATCGACTTGACCTTGTCGGCGACGGCGCGTCCCAGATCGGCGTTGTTTGCGGCGGTGAAATGAATTCCGTCGACACCGTCCGTGGTGAGGTAATCGCCGGCATTGAGGAAATCGATCTTCATGAAATCCGCCATCGCCTTATACTGCCTGGCCAGGTCCCTGGATTTTTCGTGCCCGCCGCCGAACATGCCCTCGAACCATGGATCGGGCATCGGGGTCAGCGGCGGCGGCGCAATGACCAGCGCCTTGGGGGCCGGATAAGGGGTGCCGATGCCGCCGGCACTGGTCAGGATTTGCCCGACCAGTTTCGCCATTCCATTGGCGATCTCATAAGGCGTCCGGCGGAAATAGGACTTGGTGTCGTTGGTTCCGAGCATGACGATGACCAGGTCCAGCGGCAGATGGCTGGCGATGGCCGAGGGCAGGTAATTGGCGCCGTTCAGGCGCGGATCGTTGGGGTCGTCGAGACAGGTCGTGCGCGCGCTCAGGCCTTCCTCGATGATGTGGTAGCCCCCTCCCAGCGCCGCCGCCATCACACCGGTCCAGCGCTGGTCATAGGGGTAGCGGTAGGTCGGCGACCCCTCCTTGACCGGAACCCAGCCCCAGGTCAGCGAGTCGCCGTAGCACATGATGTTTTTTGGCGGTGACATCCATGTTCTCCATCTGTTTGCAATTGTCTGAACGCGTGGATTTGTCAGTCCCGGCGAACGCCGGTCGGCTTGCTTTTCGCCGTCTCAGGTCAGGGGTTTCGCACCCGCACTCCGTAGAAGATCGCGGCACCCAGGATGATGACGCCCTGCGCGATAAGCTTGCCGGGCTCGTCGATGCCGAGCACCGTCATCACCACGAACAGCAGAGCAAAGCACAACGCCCCGAAGAAAGGTCCCCAGACGCCACCGTCGCCGCGACCGAAGACGACGCCGCCGAGGATCGTTGCCGCGACCGCCAGGATCGGCAGGTCGAGGCCGACACGGACGCTGCCGACGGCGATCGAACCGGTCTGCACCAGGGCCG
>NZ_RZQA01000478.1:0-5021 GCF_004022915.1 Mesorhizobium sp. M7A.F.Ca.US.006.04.2.1 | reverse complement strand
GGTGGGGACTCGACCGGGTTTCTCCTGAAGCGCCTCGCATTCACGCGGCGCGCTTGATCTCTGTTAAATCAGCGGACGCCGGCGACCGCGTCGGAGCGGCCGTCATTGATCGTCACCCAAACGCCGGAATTCTGGTCCGACTGGCGCTTGAGATAGGTGTAGTCGGTGTCCGTCCAGGACAGGACCTTGGTCTCAAGATTGTCGAGGATGAATTCTCCGAGGCTGGTGCGCACGGTCAGCACCGCGTGGCCGTCGCCATTCGGCTGGCGCGCCACCGTCATCAGCAGATTGCCGGCGGGGACGCCCGCATCCATCAACTCGCGGCGCTTTTCCAGCGCGTAATCCTCGCAATCGCCATAGCCATTGGCCGGATAGGCCCAATATTCCTCGACACCGTAGTTTTCCATGTCGGTGCGCGGCTTGATGCGGGTGTTGACCGAATTGTTGATGTTGACGATCGTCGCCCACAGCTTGCGGGTCAGTTCGACCGGCGCACCCCTGGGGGTCCGTTCGCTGCATTCGCCGGGAATGCGCTGGCAGAACTCATAGTGACCAACAGGCTGGGTGGTGCGTCCACCGGTGTGCATATAGGCCGGTCCCGCGGCATATGCTGATCCCCAAGCGGAAAGCTGCATCGCCATTGCCGCCAGCAACAGCTTGCCCCTCGTTTTCTTCATTGTTGTAGTCTCCCCGTTCGAAGGAGACATTGCCACGTGTGGATTTATTTGACGCAAAAGCGCGAAGTAGATATTGAGTAAAACTCCAATAGAATAAACGTAAAATTTGAATCATTTGAGTATTAATTCGTTTGGATCTGAAGGCTCCCCACCTCGGGCGCGGAGCGCTCCCAGAAACAAAAAACCGGCCGCAAGGGCCGGTCCTGGAATGTTGCTGTCGGGCCTGCTCAGGCGCGTGACGTGTTGAATTCGGAATCAAGCGTTTCGGGACGCTGGATCACAGCGAATTCGATGGCGACGCCGTCCTCGAAATGACGCACGACCTGCCCGCGCATGGTGCCAAGCATGACCTGGATGCCGATCGCCGGTTTGACGTCGATTTCGACAGCGGCGCCGGAGAGCGAAAGGTCGATGATGCGGCACTGGTACTGGCGGCCGTCGGTGAGCTGCAGCACGCTTGTCGGATTGCGCGGTGCGACGCGCTCGTGGCGGCGATCTTCCGGCAGGTCGAGTTCATGCTTGTTGGCCAGCCAGGTCAATTGCGCGGCCAGCTTGTCCTTCTTGCGATCCGACGCAATGACGGTCATCGCGAAACCGTCCTGCAGGGTGCGTGTGACGACGCCTTCGATGCGGCCGATATGATCGATGTAGGCGATGATTTTTTCGCCGGGCATGCCGATGCGGTCGGTGCGAAACGCAACATTGCCCGGTGACATGTCGACGACCTGGCAGGGATGTTCGGTGCGGTCTTCCAGCATGAAGCGTCCGTAAATTTTAACCCGGACGCGCTGAAAGTTTCGCCTTTCAGCTTGGGACGGCGCATAGTCGACCGCCGCTGACCTCATGACTGCCTACACCCCGTTTGGCATCACGCGCGCCGCTGCGAGGAACTTCATCACAGAAGTACAACAAAGCGGGTTAACAAAGGGGAAAAGCGGGCGCTCCAGCGTTTTCCTTTTTGCAGGCCGTGGTGCCAAAACCGCCGCGCAGTTTTGGGCGACGTGCATCAGGTCTCAAAAAACAGCGGACTATTCCTCGCGCCCGCCATCGAAGACGACGAGATGACGGATGCGACGCACCCGGCCGAGCGCCGAGATCGTCTCGGGTGCCCCAAGTTCTTCGGGAACAAGCGAGGGAACATCGATCGCCGGGCGATTGTTCAGAAGCTCCTTCTCCGGATCTATGACGCGGATTGAATCGATCAACGCATCGGTGATCGGATCGGCACCCAGCCAGAAGGGTTTCTCCACGGCGCTGATGACGCCCAGGCAGCGCGGATTTTCGACGCCGCCGTCCAGCGGCAGGGCAAGCAGTTCGAACTTATTGGAGCGCCCGTTGCGGCTGAAGCCCTCATAGCTGATGAGCACGACCGATTTCTGCTCGAACACGCCATGGATCAGGCGCGAGACGAGCCGCTGGTCCTTCTCGCGCCACAGCGATGGAAAGGAAAATCCCTTGAGCTCGCGGCCGTAGCAGGCGCAAAGCCTCGTGCCGGCCAGCCGGAATACGGCCTGTCCGCGCGTGTCACGTTCCAGGATAAAGGTGTCGGCCAGCAGCGACTTGATGTCGGCCGGTTCGACCTCCGAACGCTTCGGGGCGGGGCGTCCATCACGCAGGCGGTTCCAATATTGGAACAGCGTGATCGATCCATTCTGGTTCATGCTATGCTGCTCCGCGCAATCTGTCGTCTGATGTCCCATCGGTGAACAGAAGGGCGCCCTCCGAGGACCTACATGCGTTGCGGAGCAGGAAGCGTGCCAGCGTCGTTAACACTTGTTCACGGGTCGGGGCCGTTAAGGTTAACAAGTGGTTTACGTTGCGTCTGAGCGAGCCCCGTGGCACACAAAAACCACTCCAGAAGCGGTCGTTTCGCGACGATCGGCAGCACTTCAGTCAGAGTTTTAGGGGAGCAGGGGGCTCGACCGGCCGTTCAAGGGAAACCTTGAACGGCTTCTTTTTTGATTCGCGCCAGATGATTCGCGGTTTGCTGTTCGGTCCGCGTTAATCTAGATGCTCGAACCTGGAATCCCGCAGTGAGTGCAATTTCAAATGAGTGAACCGGTAATTCCCTCGGAAGCCGACCCGGTCGAGGGCGCGCCCGAGCCGCGGCGCGAGCCGGTGTTCAACCTGCCGCCCGTCGTGCTGGCGGTGATCGGCATCTGCGTCGTCGTCTATCTGTTGCAGCAATATGTGTTGAGCGAATCCCAGCAGATGACATTGCTGTATGACGGGGCCTTCATCCCCGTTCTCTACACCGGGCAATACGGCTTCGACTGGTTCCTGTTTTCGCGGCCCTTCACCTACGCGTTCATGCATGGCGGCTTTGCCCATATCGCCATCAACATGGTGTGGCTCGCCGCGTTTGGTTCACCATTGGCAAACCGTCTGGGAACGCTGTGGTTCGCGCTGTTCTTTGCCGCAACCGGGCTGGCTTCGGTCGCGCTTTTCTGGGCACTGCATCCTTACGGTGAGGCGCCGCTGGTCGGGGCTTCCGGTGCGATATCAGGCATGATGGGGGCTGCGGCGCGTTTTGGCTTCCGCACCGATCGTTCGGCCGGCAAGGCCGCCTTCGCCGGCCCGGTGCTGCCGATCGCATTCGTGTTGCGCTTGCGCGGTGTCGTGATTTTCCTTGCCATGTGGATGGTCATCAATCTCGCCACCGGCCTGCTCGGTTTTGCCCCGGGGGTAGACGGCCAGATCGCCTGGGAGGCCCATATTGGCGGCTTTGTCGCCGGCTTCTTCGGCCTGCGCTGGTTCGACAGGCGATGGCAGGCGCCCGAATGGGAGACGGCCGACCACCACACTTGAAATGCAACCGATCACGGCGCACGATGTTCACTCTTACGTGAAGGCCGGTCAGGGCAGGAACCGGCAGGCAAAGCAGAGGAGGACGCCATGACGGTTAAGGCAATTCTCGAGAGAAAAGGCCATGACGTGTTGACGCTCGGGCCGAACGAAAAGCTTAGCGAAGCCATCCGTATCCTGGCAGAGCACAAGATCGGGGCGCTGGTCATCACCAATGGCGATCGCAAGATCGTCGGCATCCTGTCAGAGCGCGACATCGTCCGGGTTGTCGCCCGCGAAGGTGGAGCCGCGCTCGATATCCCCGTGCGTTCGGCGATGACGCCGAAAGTGAAGATCTGCAACGAAAACCACACCGTCAACGAGGTGATGGAGATCATGACCCGAGGCCGCTTCCGCCATCTGCCGGTGGAAAAGGACGGCATGCTCGATGGCATCGTGTCCATTGGCGACGTGGTCAAGCGCCGCATCGAGGATGTCGAGCGCGAGGCCGACGAGATCAGAGCCTACATCGCCACCGCCTGAGCGGTGAGGCGAACCGCCGGCCGGAGAACCGACCGGCGGAGCCGTGGTTACCTGTTGTCGAGTTCGGAGCGGACGAGTGCGAGCCCGCGCCGGGTGATGCGGTAGGGTCCACCGTCAGACGAAGAAACAGCCTTCTTCCGCTTCAGTTTTCGAAACAGCTCGAGATCGACGCCCGGATAATGCCAGCCGTCGCGGGTCAGGCATTTGACGGAGGCGATCCGTTTCTTCTCGTTCTTTTCGATTTCAATGCGTCCGCCCTGCGCGAGCAGGTGCAGGATGCGCTGTTTCCACAGCGCCGCGCGTCCTCTTGGACGCGCAAAGGACGCTGTGGCACTTATGATTTGGCGCATGATCCTTTCCGAAAATCGATACCGATTTTCGGGGTCGTGCGCTGCGCGAAATATCCATGTGAGAGTTTTCCGGGAAAACAAAAAATGCCGCCGCCGCGAAGCTTCGCGGCACGGGGTTTCAGGTTTTCTGCCCTGCCTCGCCAGGAGGTCAGGGCCTTACCGGGACTGAGCGTAAGTGGACATCCACTCTCCATTGGAATGGACCTCCTATAGGCGAACGCGGCTGAAAAGGCCAGTCCGCGGCTTTGCGCTTGTGTTTTTTGGGCGCTTGTCTCTTTTGGCGGTTTGCACTAGCGAAGTTGCACACCAAAGTGTGCGAAACACATTATCCGCAGTTCCAATACGCAGGCCACCATGTCCCTCATCGACACCCGCACGCCCGACGCCAAGCGCCTTGTTTCCGGTGCCACCGGCGACTGGGAGATCATCATCGGCCTCGAGGTCCATGCCCAGATTACATCGGAAGCAAAGCTGTTTTCCGGCGCCTCGACCGCTTTCGGCGCGGCGCCCAACGCCAATGTCAGCCTGGTCGATGCGGCGATGCCCGGCATGCTGCCGGTCATCAACGAGGAATGCGTCAAGCAGGCGATCCGCACCGGCCTTGGGCTGAAAGCGCAGATCAACCACAAGTCGGTCTTCGATCGGAAGAACTACTTCTATCCAGACC
>NZ_RZQA01000477.1:0-5022 GCF_004022915.1 Mesorhizobium sp. M7A.F.Ca.US.006.04.2.1 | reverse complement strand
AGCCAGATCGAAAGCCTGAAGCGCCAGGCGCGCCAGGCCTCCCGCTTCAAGAACCTGTCGGCCGATATCCGCAAGGCCGAAGCAACGCTGTTGCATCTGCGCTGGACGCTGGCCAAAACCCAGGAAGGCGAGGCGCGATCGGCGCTGGCGGTTGCCACGGCACTGGTCGGCGACCGCGCCGCGGCCCAGATGGCCGCCGCCAGGGAGCAAGGCATAGGCGCCCATCGGCTGCCGGACCTGCGCGACGCGGAAGCCGCCGCCGCCGCTGCCTTCCAGCGCCTCTCGATCGCCAAGTCGCAGATCGAAGAGGAAGCCGGCCGCATCCGCGCCCGTCAGAGCGAACTCGAGCGCCGGCTGCAGCAGCTCGACGGCGATATCGCGCGTGAGGAGCGCATGGTCCGCGACAACGCGGACATTCTCGAGCGCCTGCGCGCCGAAGAGGCGGCACTCAATTCGGAAAATGCTGGTGCCGCCGAGCGCGAGGCCACCACCCGCGCGGCTTTCGAACAAGCGGCATCTACGCTTTCACAAAGCGAAGCCAAACTCGCCGCGCTGACTGCCGAGCGGGCCGAGGCTGCCGCCTCGCGCAACCAGATCGAACGGACGCTGCGCGATACCGCCGAGCGCCGCGACCGCTTCGCGCGTCAGCTTGCCGATGTCGACCGGGAATTGTCGGAGATACTCTCCAAGGTCGCTGGCCTGCCCGATCCGGCCGAGAAGCGGGTGCTGGTCGAACAGGCCATGGCGCTGCTGGAGGAGGCCGAGGCTGCCGTGTCCGAGGCCGAGCAGTCGGTCATCGATGCCCGCGCTGCCGAAAGCGCTGCCCGGCCACCGCTTCAGGATGCCAGGGCCGAGCTGGCAAGGATCGAAACCGAAGCGCGCACGCTGGCAAAAATCCTCAATGCCGCCAGCGGCGATCTCTTCCCGGCCGTGCTGGAGCAGATCAGCGTCGATCGCGGTTTCGAAACGGCGCTGGGTGCAGCCCTTGGCGAAGACCTCGACGTGCCGCTCGACCGCAGCGCGCCGGTGCATTGGGGCGAAGGCGCGATCCAACCCGGCGACGCGGCTCTGCCGGAAGGCGTGAAGAGCCTGGCCAGCGTGGTCCACGCGCCGGCACAGCTCGCCCGCCGCCTGGCGCAGATCGGTATCGTCGATGCCGCCGGCGATGGCCGCCGGTTGCAGCCGCTGCTTGCTCCCGGCCAGCGGCTGGTCAGCCGCGAGGGCGCGCTGTGGCGCTGGGACGGCTTTACCGCCAGTGCCGACGCGCCGACCGCCGCGGCGCAACGGCTGGCGCAGAAGAACCGGCTGGCTGAGCTCGATGCCGAGGCGATACAGGCGACGCTCGTCCTGCGCCAGGCCGAGGAGGCGCTGGGAGAGGCCGAACAGGCGCTCCGCCTGGCAAGCGAGGCCGAGCGCAACACGCGCCAGGCCGGTCGTGACGCACAGCATCGGCTGGACGCCGCCCGCAATGCACTGGCTGAGGCCGAGAGGGCCGGCGGCGAATTGCAGAGCCGGCGCGCAGCACTCGATGAAGCGCGCGCCCGCATCGTCGACAGCCATGAGGAGATTTCGGCCGCCTTCGCCGAGGCGGAAATGCTGCTGCAGGACGCGCCCGATCTTGGCGATCTGCAATTGCAGCTCGAACAGTCCTCGGCCAATGTCGCCCGCGACCGCGCCGCGCTTGCCGATGCGCGTGCGGTGCATGAGGGGCTGCGCCGCGAAGCCGAGGCGCGCGCGCGCCGGCTCGATGCCATTGGCGCCGAACGCAGCAATTGGCTGGAGCGGGCCGAAAACGCCTCGACGCAGATCGCCTCGCTTGGCGAACGCAAGGCCGAGGCCGAGGCCGAACGCGAGCGGCTGGCGGATGCGCCCGATGAAATCGACGCCAAGCGGCGCGCCCTGCTGTCGCAGCTCACCGAGGCCGAAACCTTGCGCAAGGCGGCGGCCGACCGTCTGCAGGAAGCGGAGAACCGGCAATCCGAACTGGACAAGGCCGCCACCGGCGCCATCCAGTTCCTGGCTGAGGCGCGCGAGAGCCGCGTTCGCGCCGAAGAGCGGCTGACCGCGGCCGACGAACGCCGGCTGGAGGTCGAGGCGCGCATCCAGGAAACGCTGAACACACCGCCGCATCTGGTTATTCGCCATACCGGTCTGGAGGCTGACAGCCCGATGCCTGAGATGCCCGAGATCGAGCGTCAGCTGGACCGGCTGAAGATCGAGCGCGAACGGCTGGGCGCCGTCAATCTGCGCGCAGAGGAAGAGCAGAAGGAGCTTTCCGACCGGCTGGAGGCGATCGTGTCGGAGCGCGAGGACATCATCGAGGCGATCCGCAAGCTCAGGCAGGCGATCCAGAGCCTCAACCGCGAAGGCCGCGAGCGGCTGCTTGCCGCCTTCGATGTCGTCAACGGCCATTTCCAGCGGCTGTTCTCGCATCTGTTCGGCGGCGGCACGGCGGAATTGCAGCTGATCGAATCCGACGATCCGCTCGAGGCCGGCCTCGAAATCCTGGCCCGCCCGCCCGGCAAGAAGCCGCAGACCATGACGCTGCTGTCGGGCGGCGAGCAGGCGTTGACGGCGATGTCGCTGATCTTCGCGGTGTTCCTGACCAATCCGGCGCCGATCTGCGTGCTCGACGAAGTCGACGCCCCGCTCGACGACCACAATGTCGAGCGCTTCTGCAACCTGATGGACGAAATGGCCGCCACCACCGAGACGCGCTTCGTCATCATCACCCACAATCCCATCACCATGGCGCGCATGAACCGGCTGTTCGGCGTCACCATGGCCGAACAGGGCGTCAGCCAATTGGTGTCGGTCGACCTGCAGGCGGCCGAGGCCATGCGCGAGGCAAGCTGACCCAGGTCAGCGCTGGCTGGAATGGGCCGCACCGGAGCAATTTCAGGAAAAGGGTGCAAGCGGTTCTCGCTCGGCAAAAAATGTCAGGGCCGCGGACTGTGCCTGTGCGAATGATGTTTGGCCGGGGACCAGACGAAATAGAGCGAGCCCAGTTTCAGCACAGGCACCCTGTGATCCCGCTCGCGATCACGCAGTTCCCGGTAGGTCTTCACCTTCAGTGTGCCCCCCGGCAATCTGATTCGCAAAGCCATGATGCATAGAGCTTACGTGCTTTCTCCAGACGATGGAAGATTCATTTCAAGTTCCTCATCAGTATTCGAGCTCCTGGAGGGGCGATCAGGAATTGTACTGGGCCACCAGATGACGAAATATTTGCCAAACTGCCAGACCGGGACTTCGCCCTTGTACTCTCGCCGCCGCAACTCATAACGTTGCTTGACCTTCAATACACCGCCCGGAAGCCTGATCTTGATCGTCATCGTCCCTCAATACTGATGGCGCACTTCCTGGGTGCCGCGCCCAAAATATCTGTCCGGCCAAGTTAGAAAAATCGCTCACTCTCGGATCGGATCGTTGCAATCCGATTTCGCTGAGTCAATGGAGCCGAGGGCGAACTCCTGTGGCTATCGGCGCCGTGCAGATAAGGCTTGAGAGCGGGCTCAACCTCTGCGCCGCAAGATCCAGTTCACACAGATCACGGCCACGAGGCCACATGCGATGCCGGCGCAATCGGCAAACCAGTCGAACACATCCAGATCGCGCCGTATCAGCGCCGTGCCCTGCAGGACCTCGATCGCCGCTCCAATCATGGCCAGGAAGACGATTAGTCTTGCTTTTCGATCGGGCCAGCCGAGCCCTCCAAGGAAAGTCATGACGGCAAAGGCGCTGGCGTGGTTCAGCTTGTCGGAACGGAAACCGATATCGATCCCGTACTCTTCAAGTCGGGGTATAGGCAGCAGTGCAAGGGCAAGAACAGCGGCAAGCGTGGCGAAAAAGGCGATCCGTTCGACGGCTGGATAAAATCTCATTCTGTTCCAATCTTTGCCTAGCCGCCGGGAAAGTCGAATCCGGCTCGGTATTGGCAGTTCAGGCTGAAACTCGGATCGACGGCGTTGTTCTTCTAAAGCCGCAATTTTTGCTTGAGCTTTTTCAGCCAGGTCTGTTCCGCCTCATCCTGATTTTGATGCGCCGGGACGTAGCGCGGCCGTATCTTTTTTCCTTTGATGTAGAATGGCTTTTCGACTTCTCCAACCAGATTGACGAAAAGCCGGGATTTGTTGGTGGGTTGGCGGACTGTGACGCCGTGGACCGATTCAATCGAGTTGATGAACAATACAAGAATGTTCTTGTCGTATTGAACTGTTTCGACGCATTCCAAATGGGTGTCGTCGACATAGGCATCATTGAAGAGTGTCGCTTTGGCTTTCAGCGTGGCGTATTTGGACTGGAAACGACTAATTGTCAGGTCCCCGCCAACGGCATCATAATCTTCCGGCCTCATATAAAACAGGCCAGAAAATAGCTTGTCGCCATTGTCGATGTGGCTTGTCCGCACCGAGCCGGCATTGGTCACCGGCGTGTTCCCGCTGAGCATCGCATCCATCAGTATGTCGCGCGTTGCATAGGTGTCACTAAACCTGATGCCCGCTTTCATATTCTTGAGGCGTTCATAATTGGGGTAATAATCAGGGTAAAGCTTGTGAATATCGTCGTAGAACAGGTCGGCGACCTCGCCGAAAAATGCTTGCGATACATGGTAGGCGATAAAATCGCGCCATATTTGCGGCACGGCTTCGTTCGACCGAACGCGGTGGGCCTCATAATCCCACCTGGTGTTGTTGCGGCGTGTATCGATTTCGAGCGTTTCCGGAGCGGGAAACGTGCCGTCCAATTCCTGGTAGAGATCGAGGGGAAGGGCGTCGCGCAGGATGATGTGTGGAAACGGCTCCGATCGAACGTCGGCCTTGGTGGCTCGTTGAAGGACTGAAAGCGGCTTTGACATCGATGGTGTCCCAGATCGAGTTTGTCCGAATTTGGACAGCGAGGATCGTGTTCAACCTGTTCGGGTTACCGCCTTTCAACGCATCCCTTTCTGCGTCTCGTTCAAAGATTGGAGCGTTGAAAAGGGCTCCGCATGGGCTTTTACCATTTCGCTCATTAGAATCT
>NZ_RZQA01000476.1:0-5028 GCF_004022915.1 Mesorhizobium sp. M7A.F.Ca.US.006.04.2.1 | reverse complement strand
GTTCAGTTGGGCTCTTGCGGCGGATGGCGTTCGACGAGGCCGATCGTATTGCCAGCCGGGTCCTTTAGGAAGGCCATCCATTCGCTTTCCCCCGCTGGACCGAACTGGCCGTCCGTGTCGCGATGGACAAGCGTTGGCGGCGCGGTGAAGGGCACGCCGGCGGCAGCAGCCGAGGCATGGAACTGATCAAGGCCCGATATGTCGAGATAGACGGTTCCGGCCGGTACGCCGTCGGTGAACAGCAGCCTGATTTCTCCGGCCATGATGAAGGCGATGCCCGGCGGATCGAAGCGTGCATGGACGGCCATGCCGAGCACGTCGCGCCAGAAAGCCAGCGTCACGTCGAGGTCACGGCCAGCCGACAGCGCGATCTGACGGACCGCACCGATGGCAGGCATTCTATATGGAGAAACTCGTGCCGCAGCCGCAGGAGGCGACGGCGTTCGGATTGCGGATCTGGAACGACTGGCCCATCAGATCGTCGACGAAATCGATCACAGATCCGCCCATATAGACCAGCGACAAATCGTCGATCAGCACGGTGGCGCCGTCCTTCTCGATGGCGACGTCGTCGTCGTTGCGCGTATCGACCAGATCGAACTTGTAGGAGAAGCCCGAGCAGCCGCCGCCTTCGACCGAAACGCGCAGCGCCGTCTTGCCGGCTTCGTTCGAGACAATCCTGGCGATCCGCTTGGCGGCGGCCTCGGTCATATCGACTTTCATGGCAGTCTTGGCATCAGCGCCCATGGGCGTCACCTTGCTTTCGGTTTCACATGATAGGTATGAAGCGCGAGGGGCCAAGTCAACCTGGCTAAGTCAAACGCGGCAGCATCAGCCATGACCAGTGAGTTGGGCGACATCGGATTCGGCTATCGGCCACGCGCCGCCTATGCCTGCGATCCGGCAAACTCGCGCGGGCGGCTGTTCGACGAGGTGGAGAGCCCGACCCGCACGCCATTCCAGCGGGACCGTGACCGCATCATCCATTCGACGGCCTTCCGGCGGCTGAAGCACAAGACGCAGGTCTTCATCGCCCATGAAGGCGACCACTATCGCACCCGGCTGACCCATTCGATCGAAGTGGCGCAGATAGCGCGCGCCCTGGCACGGGCGCTGCGCGGCGACGAGGATCTGGCCGAGGCGGTGGCGCTGGTGCATGATTTCGGCCACACGCCCTTCGGCCACACCGGCGAGGACGCGCTCAACGAGAAGATGGCCGCCTGGGGCGGCTTCGACCACAACGCCCAATCGCTGCGCATCGTGACAAGGCTGGAGGCGCGCTACGCCGAATTCGACGGGCTCAACCTGACCTGGGAAACGCTGGAAGGCCTGGTCAAGCACAATGGGCCGCTGACGGATGCCAACGGCAAGGGTCTGAAAGGGCCGGTGCCACAGGCGATCCGTGATTATTCGCAACTGCACGATCTCGAACTCGACCGGTTCGCCGGCATCGAGGCGCAATGCGCGGCGATCGCCGACGATATCGCCTACAACACGCATGACATCGACGACGGGTTGAGGGCAGGACTCTTGACGCTGGACATGCTGGAGACGGTTTCGCTGCCGGGAACGATCCTGAAAGGCGTGCGCGAACGCTATCCCTCCCTCGATGCCGTGCGCACCGGCCACGAACTGATGCGGCGGCAGATAACGGCCATGGTCGAGGACGTGATCAGGTCGACGACCGCCAATCTCGATCGCATCAGGCCGCGGAGCGCCGATGCAGTGAGGGCAGCTGGCGAGACGATGGTGGTTTTCTCGGCCGAAATGGCTGCCCTGGAGAAGGAACTGAAGGCCTTTCTGTACAAGCACCTCTACCGGCACGCGGAGGTTATGAGGGTGCGCGCGGATGCCGAGCAGATCGTCAAGGATCTGTTCGACGCCTATTTCGCCGATCCGCGCGCCATGCCGGATGGCTGGCGCGAGGGGCTGGATCGGGCCGATGATCGCATCAAGGCGCGCAGCGTCGCCGACTTCCTGGCGGGTATGACCGACACCTACGCGCTCAAGGAACACCGGCGTTTGTTTGACCATACGCCTGAATTGGGCTAGGGCGGGCTCGATTTTGCCGGCCAACGAGCCGGATTCGCTGCAAAGCCGCCAGAGCCAGACCCCAGAGTCACACAAATGAACATCTTCGCCGATTTCACCGCGCGAATCATAAAAGCCGTCGAAGCGCTTGATCTGAAAGACAAAGACGGCATTTCGCCTGACCTGTCGCGCATTGCCGTTGAGCCGCCGCGCGACGCCAGCCATGGCGACCTGGCGACCAATGCGGCAATGGTGCTGGCCAAGCCGACCGGCCAGAACCCGCGCGCGCTGGCCGAAAGACTGGCGCAGGCGCTGCGCGACGACAAGGATGTCGCGGCAACAGAGGTGGCCGGCCCCGGTTTCGTCAATCTCAGGCTGAAGGACGGCTTCTGGCAGACACATCTGACCGCACTGCTCGGCGAGGGCCGCAACTATGGCCGCTCGATGGTTGGCGGCGGCAGGAAGACCAATGTCGAATATGTCTCGGCCAATCCGACCGGACCGATGCATGTCGGCCATTGCCGGGGTGCTGTCGTCGGCGATGCACTTGCCAATCTGATGGCCTTCGCCGGTTACGACGTGACCAAGGAATACGTCATCAACGACGCCGGCTCGCAGATCGACGTGCTCGGCCGTTCCGCATTCCTGCGTTACCGCGAAGCGCTGGGTGACGACATCGGCGAGATTCCGGCCGGGCTTTATCCGGGCGATTACCTGGTGCCAGTTGGTCAGGCGCTGGTCGCGGAATTCGGCCGCTCGCTGCTGCAGATGCCCGATGACGAGGCGCTCGCCATCGTCAAGGATCGCACCATCGATGCGATGATGGCGATGATCCGCGAGGACCTGGCGATGCTCAACGTGCATCACGACGTGTTCTTCTCCGAGCGCACGCTGCACGCCGACAATGCCAGGAAGATCCGCTCCGCGATCAACGATCTGACGCTGAAGGGCCATATCTACAAGGGCAAGCTGCCGCCGCCCAAGGGCGAGAAACCCGACGATTGGGAGGACCGCGAGCAGACGCTGTTCCGCTCGACCGCGGTCGGCGACGACATGGACCGGGCGCTGGTCAAGTCGGACGGCTCATTCACCTATTTCGCCGCCGACGTTGCCTATCTCAAGGACAAGGTCGATCGCGGCTTCGTCGACCTGATCTATGTGCTCGGCGCCGACCATGGCGGCTACGTCAAGCGGCTGGAGGCTCTGGCGCGGGCGATTGCCGGCGAAGAGGTCAAGCTCACCGTGCTGCTGTGCAATCTGGTCAAGCTGTTTCGCGAGGGCGAACCGGTGCGCATGTCGAAGCGGTCTGGCGATTTCGTGACGCTGCGCGAAGTGGTGGAGGAGGTGGGCCGCGACGCGATCCGCTTCATGATGCTCTATCGCAAGAACGATGCGCCGCTGGATTTCGATTTCGCCAAGGTGACCGAGCAGTCCAAGGACAATCCGGTGTTCTATGTCCAGTACGCCTCGGCGCGCTGTCATTCGGTGTTCCGGCAGGCGAGCGAGCAACTGGGCGAAGCCAATTTCGACCGCAACAGCCTGGCGTCGGCCGCGGCATTGCTGACCGACGAGGGCGAGATCGGCCTGATCCGCAAGCTTGCCGAATACCCGCGGCTGATCGAGTCCGCCGCCCTTGCGCTCGAGCCGCATCGGCTGGCATTTTACCTCTATGATCTGGCTTCCAGCTTCCACGGGCACTGGAACCGTGGCACGGATAATCCGGACTTACGTTTTGTTAAGGTTAACGACCGACAATTGACGCATGCCAGACTAGGGCTGGTGCAGGCTGTTTCGGACGTTTTGACGTCCGGCCTGACGTTGATCGGGGCCGCCGCGCCCACTGAAATGCGTTAGGTTTGACTAAATAACCTGTCACCTTTTGCCCACATTGCGCTGGTAAGGGCCAACCCTACGCGACGTCCATGGCGTCCGAATGAGTGCGAGTTCGGGAACAATAATGGCAGACAGAACCCAGCTGAGAGTAGCCGACAACAACGACATCGCTGAGGATGATCCGTTCGCGGAACTGACCAGGATCATGGGATTCGACCCGCGCCAGCCGGTCAGGCCGCAATCGCCCGCCCAGCCGCAGGCCCCAGCCGCCGATCGCGGGCTCGAAGAGGGCGATTTCGATATCGATCTCGAGAAAGAAATGATGGGCGAGTTCGGCGCTGACGACAGCGACGCCGCTCCGGTTGTCCAGGCTTATGAGCCGACTTTCGTGCATGAGCCGGCATTCGAAGCGGCTGACGCCAGCGCGATGGACGACGAGCTTTCGGCGTCGCTCGACGACGATTTCGAACTGGACATGGCTGAGATCGACGACCACGTCGCCGGCGCCAGCCATGCGGTCGCCGCTGAAGCCGTGCCGTCCGTCGAGCCCGCTTTCGCGTCCGACATTGGCGATGCCGTCGCCGGTTCGCTCGAGGACGTGTCCCCCTTCGAGGACGATCAGTCGATGGCGGACGAGCTTGCCGCCTCGCTCGACCAGGACCTTCGGATCGATGAGGAAGCCGAAGAGGCCCTGTACAGCGTTGCCGATACGCCCGCTTCTGTCGAGCCGGTTGCCTCCGATGACGAGTTCGACGATGCGGTGGCAATGTCGCTTGAAGACGAGCTGATGCTCGACGACCATTCGGCGGCGGAACAGTCATTCATGGCCG
Source organism: Mesorhizobium sp. M7A.F.Ca.US.006.04.2.1 (assembly GCF_004022915.1). Taxonomy (NCBI): domain Bacteria; kingdom Pseudomonadati; phylum Pseudomonadota; class Alphaproteobacteria; order Hyphomicrobiales; family Phyllobacteriaceae; genus Mesorhizobium; species Mesorhizobium sp. M7A.F.Ca.US.006.04.2.1. The sequence continues at coordinate 334 of NZ_RZQA01000476.1, read as the reverse complement.
CCGATCCCGTCGAGCATGCCATGCCGGAGCAGGCGGCGGCGCTTGACGGCCAGGCAATCTCCGACGAGAGCTTTGCTGGCCTCGACGATGCCATGGCCGATGTCGACATGGATTTCGACGTTCGCGCGGATGAGCCGATCGCCTTCGACGAGCCGGAAGCGCATGAAGTGCTTGCCGATGCTGCGGACTCAACAAGCGAGATTTCCAGCCCTGAAGGCCTGTCGGACGATGCCTTCGACCTGAACTTTGAAGATTCGTTCGCCGAAACGGTCGAAGAGCCGGTCGCCGAAGTTGCTGCCGCTATGGTCCAGCCGGCGGCGCCGGAAGCCAAGGT
>NZ_RZQA01000475.1:0-5032 GCF_004022915.1 Mesorhizobium sp. M7A.F.Ca.US.006.04.2.1 | reverse complement strand
TCGGCGATCTGCACCCCCGAAGACCCGGAGCCGACCACCAGCACCGCGCCTGCGGGCAGTTGGCCGGGATTGCGATAGGCGCTGGAATGTATCTGCATAGGTCCGGCGTCCCCGGGAACGACGGCCGGGATGACCGGATGCTGGAAAGCGCCGGTGGCGGCAACCACGCTCCTGGCTTCGATCACGCCATCCGAGGTTTCGATCCGGAAGCCGGGACGGCCGACAAGCCTTTCCACTTTCCTGACCTCCACGCCGCAACGGATGGGGGCAGCGATCATGTCGGCGTAAGCGACAAAATAGTCGGCGACCTTCTCCTTGCCGATAAAGGCATCCGGACCGGCATTGGGAAATTCCATGCCGGGAAAACGGTCATGCCAGGCGGGACCATTGGCAACCAGCGAGTCCCATCTCTCGCTACGCCAGCGTTCGGCGATGCGGTCCCGCTCCAGCACGAGATGGGGCACGCCGCACTTGCTCAGATGCTCGCTCATCGCCAGCCCCGCCTGGCCGCCGCCAACAACAAGCGTGTCTACTGTTTCGACTGGCATTCAGCGGCCCTTTCTGGCTCTCCCCGAGAGTTTCTGCGCATGCGGCGGAGGTCTGATCGTTGGTTTACTGGAGGGACCGGGCAGCGAAAATTACGATTTCATGTGGCAGTGGTTAGCTTGTTCCTAAATGCTGAATTGGCCGCGCGCAGACGGCTACGCCAGTATTGCCATAGCCGCCTTTTCGCCAATCATCATGGATGGCGCATTGGTGTTGCCCCCGATCAATGTCGGCATGACGGAGGCATCAGCGACGCGCAGATTGTCGAAACCGCGCACCTTGAGACCGGCGGGATCAACCACCGCCATGGCGTCGTTGCCCATCCTGGCCGTGCCAACCGGATGATAGACGGTAAGAGCCTCGGCACGCAGATAGGCGAGAATCTCGTCATCGGTGTTCACGTCGGGCCCAGGCAGGATTTCCGGTCCGCGGATGCCGCCAAAAACCGGCGAAGCCAGGATCGAACGCGCGACCTTTATGCCCTCGACGAGGGTCAGGGCATCCTGTTCGTCACTGAAGAAGCGATGGTCTATGAGCATATTGCGGCGGGTGCCGTCGCGTTGAAGCGTGATTTCGCCGACGCTCCCCGGTCTCAACACACAGGTGTGCACGGCATAGCCGTGGCCATATTCGACGAGCCGACCGCGATGGCTGCGATAGCCCGGCACGAAGTGGAACTGAATGTCGGGTATGCTCCCGGCATACTTCGTCCTGGCAAAGCCGCCGGCTTCGACATAGTTGGTCGTCAGCATGCCTTTGCGCCGGGCGAAATACTGGAACGGCGCCGCCAGCATCGCCGGAAGATTGGCAAGTGAAAGGCCGAGCGTCTTGCGGCTGTTCGATCGCACCGTGATCATGCCATCGACATGGTCGCGCAAGTTCTTACCGACGCCTGGCAGGTTCGCGACCGGTTCAATCCCCGCTGCTTTCAGCTCCCCGGCCGGGCCGACGCCGGAAGCAAGCAGAATGCGCGGCGATCCGATCGCACCCGCGCTGAGGACGACCTCCGCTCGGCACCCCAACCGTTGGGTTGCGCCTTCCCTGATCACGTTGACGCCGGTGACGCGCTCGCGTTCAATCGCCAGATCAAGAACCTCGACGCCTGACAATATCCGCAGATTCGAGCGGCCGAGAACCGGCCGGACAAAGGCGCTGTAGGCCGAGAAGCGCTCGCCTCTGTTCTGGGTCACGTTGTAGATGCCGAGGCCGAGTTGGCCACCGGCATTGAAGTCGCGGTTCTCGGGCAGGCCTACGCCTCTGCCCGCCTCAACCCACAGGCTGGATACCACGTTGGGATCGCGCGGATTGTCGACCAGCAATTCGCCGTCGAATCCGTGATAGGCGGGGCTCTGCAACAGGCAGTTCCGCTCCAATTTCTTGAAGACCGGCAGGACATCGGCATAGGACCACCCGGCGCAGCCAAGCGCTGCCCATTCATCGTAGTCTTGCGCGGCGCCACGAATATAGACCATCGAGTTGATCGAACTCGACCCGCCAAGAACCTTGCCCCGGTTGACCGGTATGCGGCGGTTGTTGAGCAGCGGCTGCGGCACGCCCTTGTAGCCGTAGTCGAAGTTCGGATTGCCGTAGAGCGAGAGAATGCCGGCCGGCACGCGCACCCTGGTGCGGTCGTCGCTGCCGCCCGCCTCGATCAGGCAGACACGAACTGCCGGGTCTGCGCTCAGCCTGTTTGCCAAGACACAGCCGGCCGAACCCGCGCCAATGACGATATAGTCAAATTCCGCCGCCTCGATGCTCATGCCTTGCCCGTTTCGTCATCCACACCGAAGACTGCCGATGTCTGTTTCATGCATGTCGTCTGCCCAAAACCGAGGTCACTTTTGAGCGACATGCATTAGTGCTCGTCGTCTTCGTCATTCTTCAGGAGCTCGAGGATCTCCCGCTTCATGGCGATGAAGTTCGGCTCCATGACCAGATCCATGCTGCGTGGACGCGGGAGGCCTACGCGGATTTCCTTCTTGATCTGACCGGGCCGGCCGGACATGACGAGCACCCTGTCCGCCAGCAGGATCGCTTCGTCGATGTCATGGGTAACGAATAGGACCGTCTTCTTGGAATGATCCCAGATCCTCAGCAAAAGCTTCTGCATGCTGTGACGGGTTTGGCTGTCGAGCGCTCCAAAAGGCTCATCCATCAGCAGCACGTCCGGATCATTGGCGAGCGCTCGCGCAATCGCAACGCGCTGCTTCATGCCGCCCGACAGCTGAGACGGGTAATGGTTGGCGAACTTTGCCAGACCGACCTCGTGGAGAAAATGCTCGACAATGACCCTGCGCTCGGCCGGCGCAATGCCCTTCCGCTTCGGGCCATATTCGACGTTCTGCGCCACCGTAAGCCAGGGAAACAGCGTATATGCCTGAAACACCATGCCGCGATCCGGGCCCGGCTCGGTAACAGGCTTGCCGCCGACTACGATCATGCCGCCGGTGCGCTCCTCAAGACCGGCGACGAGATAAAGCAGGCTCGACTTGCCGCAGCCGGATGGGCCGACGATCACACAGAATTCGTTGGGCACGACGTGAAAGGAAATGCCATCCAGCGCCAGCACCGCATTGTCACCCTTGCCGTAGCGCAGGACCACATTGTCGATGCCTATGTCGGAACTCTTTGGTTTCGTCGTAAGATTCAGGGCGTCCATGTGTGCGTGTTCCTCAATTGGCCCAGGGAGCGACGAGGCGGCGGATGCCCCGGAACAATTGGTCGGTGCAAAGACCAAGGATGCCGATCATGGCGATGGCCATGAAGATCACGTCGACCTGAAAGCCGCGCATGGCTTTGAGCGAGATGTAGCCAAGTCCGCTGCGGGCGGCGACGAGTTCGGCCACGACGAGATAGGTCCAGGCCCAGCCCATGGTGACGCGCAGCACATCCAGCACGCTCGGAAGCGTGGCCGGAAAGACGATGTGGAAGACCGTGTCGCCTCGTTTCGTGCCGAGCGTATAGGCTGCGTTGACAAGGTCGCGCTGGACGCTGCGAGCGCTGTCGGCGATCATGACGAGCTGCTGGAAGAAGACGCCGAAGACGATGACGGCAACGCGCTGCTCGATGCCGATGCCGATCCACAGGATGAAAAGCGGCACGAAGGACGTCACCGGCAGATAGCGTATGAAATTGACCAACGGTTCGAGAACGGCCTGGACGATGCGATAGGTGCCCATCGTCAATCCAAGCGGCACCGCAACGATGCTCGAAAGGACGAAGCCGATCAACACCACCTGGACGCTGGCGAAAACATGCTCCCACAACGACCCGTCAAGCGCCATGCTGATGGTGGTGGACAACACGGATTCGGGGCGAGGCAGGAACATTTCCTTGACCGCTCCGGAATAGGTCAGCGCGAACCAGCCGCCGATGACGGCGATCCAGACCATGAAGCCGAGCGTAATGGAGAGAGAGCGCGGCACAGCCCGAAACGGTGTGGCGATGACTTTCAGGACGGATCGACCGGCCTGACCTTCTTCAACTCTCGCGGTCACGCCATTGCTGACCAGAGAGCTCGTGTTCGGTGCTAGTGTCACGGGATACCCTTTTGGGCCGCTTGGACCGGAGGCGCGAGGTCCGCCTCCGGTTCAGCCAAATCACTTTGCAAGGTCAAATTACTTCGCAGGCCAAGCTACTTTCCAAGGCCAAGCTACTTCCCAAGGAAGGATGTATCGACGAGGTCGTCATACTTGACGTCCATTTTGAGCTTGCCGAAGCCGCCCCAGATATCGCCGCCCAGCTTGATCAGCTTGCCGGCTTCGCCAGTCTCGCCACCGGCGAAGAATTCGGCATTGCGCTGCTTACCGTAGAAGTTCACGCCAGCGGCCGAGGAAGCGAAGTCCTTCGGATCCTTCAGCCAGCCGCCGACGCCTTTGGCCATCACCTCATACGCCTTCTCAGGATTCTCCTTGATGAACTCGTTGGCCTTGTAGAGGCCCTTCACCAGCGCCTCGACATCTCCGGGGTTCTTCGTGATGTAGTCGCAGTTGAGCGCCACCACATCGACGATCAAGCCGGGTGTCTTGGAGGAGTCGATCAGCACCTGTCCCTTGTTTTCCTTTTTGGCCAGCGTCAGATGCGGTTCCCAGGTGACGGCAACGGGAATGCGGTCGGCCATGAAGGCGGCGGCGGCATCGTCTGCCGTCATGTTGGTGATCTTCACATCGGCCTGGGTGAGACCGGCCTGCTTGAGCAGGATATTGAACCAGAACTGCGACACTGAACCCTCGTTCAGCGCTACGTCCATGCCTTTGAGGTCGGCGATGCTCTTGACCCCGCTGGGCGCGAGCACGCCATCGCCGCCATGGCTGTCATCCAGCGCATAGACCGACTTGAAGCAAACATCCTTCGAACGATACTTCATGATCTCGTCGACGGTCGAGGCGCTGCCGTCGAGCTCGCCGGCGGCAACAGCCGCCATATACAGCGATGCTTCCTCGATGATCTCAAGCGAGACATCGAGCCCACCTTCCTTGAAGTAACC
>NZ_RZQA01000474.1:0-5061 GCF_004022915.1 Mesorhizobium sp. M7A.F.Ca.US.006.04.2.1 | reverse complement strand
GTCCTACTCGGCCAGCAATTCCCTTAACGCCATGCGCTTGTAGGCGGCGACCAGCCTGTCGCCCTCCTGCCGCTCAACCGAGATCGCCAGCCGCATGGCGGCCTCGCCCATCTGCCAGACCAGAAACGCCGTGGTTTCCAGTGTCGCCGGATCGGCTGCCGGCCGCAGCCGTTTCAGCACCGCGCTGAGGAATTCGGCGTTGGCGCGGCTGTCGGCGAGTTCGAGCTGGCGCAGCGCCTTGTCGGCCTGCGTGCCCGACCAGATGTCGCGTATCACCGGCTCGGCCAGGAACAGCCGGTAATAGATGTCGACCAACTCTGAAAACGCGGACTGCAGGCCTTCGGCGTCGCTGATACCAGCCAGTGCTGCCGAAATGCAGGACTGGCTTTCGGCGGTGTAGCGCTCGGCCAGCGCCCAGATGATCGCCCGCTTGTCCGGAAAGAACTGGTAGAGCGACCCGATCGACACCCCAGCGCGCTCCGCCACCTCACCCATGCGCATGGCATCGCTGCCTTGCTCGGCGATCAGCGCCGAGGCAGCCGCCAGCATGCGCTCGACCCGCTCGCGGCTGCGCTGCTGGCTCGGCGCCCGACGCGGTGAAGCAGCCTGCTTCTGTGCGGAAACGGGGGTTGCCGCGTCTTCCATACCTGACTCCAAATGCCGCCAAAATCACTTGACTCGAGAAATACGAGGGTTTATCACGTTTTGCAAATGTGAGGATTAATCACGTTTATGCGGAGGAAAGCACAATGGGCATCTGGAGCAACTGACATGATCGCGAAACTTCTTCCCACTCTCATCTTCATTGCCGCACTTGGCTCAGGCGTCGTCGGCGGCGTCTTCTTTGCTTTCTCCAGCTTCGTCATGCCGGGCCTCGCCCGCATGCCAGCCGCAAGCGGCATTGCCGCGATGAATTCCATCAACGTCACAGCCGTGACGCCGCTGTTCATGACAGCACTGTTCGGCACGGCTCTCGTCTGCATCGTTGTCGCCATCGGTGCGGTGATCGGCTGGAACCAGCCAGGCTCGCTCTGGCTGGTTGCCGGCAGCCTGCTCTATCTCATCGGCATCGTGGTGGTGACGATGATCTTCAACGTCCCGCTCAACGATGCGCTCGCCGCCGTCGATCCGGCCAGCAGCAATGGCGCAAGCCTGTGGTCGCGCTACCTCAACGAGTGGGTGATGTGGAACCATGTCCGCACCATCAGCGGCATAGCCGCGCTGGCATCCTTCTGGTTCGCCGCGCGTTGAAAAGGATGGATGGAGCCACCGATGAAGGATCAATATTCGAATATGGCCTTCGGCATGGCAATCGGAGTTGGTGTCGGTGCCGCGGTCGGCACCGCTCTGGATGACCTTCCGATGGGCGTCGCCGTGGGTGTTGCGATTGGCGCCGCCTTCGGAGCGTGGCGACGCAAGTGACGGCAGCGGCGGCCTCTACGCCTTTGTCTTCCGATCGGAATGACCGAGGTCGCGGTCCGGATCAATGACATCGCGGACCAGTTGCTTCAGCTTGGCCGCGTCCGGAAAACCGCCGTCGCGCTTGCGCTCCCAGACAAGCACGTCATTGCAGGAAATGGTGAAGATGCCGCCGGTGCCCGGCACCAGCGTTACTTCGCCAAGGTCCGTGCCGAAGGTCGACAGCAGCTCCTGCGCCATCCAGCCGGCGCGCAACAGCCACTGGCACTGCGTGCAGTAGCTGATGCGGATGGCGGGGAGCACGCTTTCGCTCATGCCGGGCTGAGCTCCGCTCATGCCGCGCTGAGCTTGGCCATGGTCTCGTCGTCGACTTCGAAGTTGGCGTAGACGCTCTGCACGTCGTCGTCGTCCTCGAGCGTGGCGACCAGTTTCATCAGCGACTGTGCCCGCTCCTCGTCGACCGGAACGTTGTTCTGCGGCCGCCAGATCGGCTTCACCGATTCTGCCTCGCCGAGCGAGGTTTCCAGAGCCTTCGATACCTCACCGAGATTCTCGAAGGCGCAATAGATGGTGTGGCCCTCCTCGTCGGTTTCCACGTCGTCGGCGCCGGCTTCGATTGCCGCTTCCATGACCTTGTCGGCGCTGCCGGCCGATGCCGGATAATAGATCTCGCCGACGCGGTCCCACATGAAGGAAACCGAGCCCGTTTCGCCCATCGCGCCGCCGGCCTTGGTGAAGGCAGCACGCACATTGGACGCCGAGCGGTTGCGGTTGTCGGTCAGCGCCTCGACAATGACAGCGACGCCGCCCGGGCCATAGCCCTCATAGCGCACGGCTTCGTAATTCTCGGCATCGCCCATCGAGGCCTTGTTGACGGCGCGCTGGATGTTGTCCTTCGGCATCGACACCGCCTTGGCGTTCTGGATCGCCAGGCGCAAGCGCGGGTTCATCGATGGATCGGGCGTCCCGCTCTTGGCGGCGACGGTGATTTCGCGCGCCAGCTTGGAAAACATTTTCGACCGCACCGCATCCTGGCGGCCCTTGCGGTGCATGATGTTCTTGAACTGTGAATGGCCAGCCATGGCACCCCTGTCGTCTTCTCGGCTAGAGCATCCCGAAGCGAAGTGATCTGACCTCGTCTGCCGCAATGCCCGAATTCAAAATTTCAGAGCGTCCCAGGTGCACCTCTTGGAAGCACGGCGTTCTCTGTCGGAATGGCCGGCTTATAGATAAATCGGCTCAATTCGTCCAGCCGCACCGCGCACGGGACGCGCGCCATGGGCTGCAGCAAGCATTCACGCCTCCAGATCGGATTTCAGCCGGTCGATGATGCTGAGCGCATGGCCGGCATACTGGCTGATCCAGCGGTCGTGGATCTGCTTGATCGGCAGCGCGTTGAGATGGTTCCAGCGCTCGCGGCCGTCGCGCCGCGCAACGATCAGGTCGGCCTCCTCCAGCACCTTCAGATGCAGCATGACCGTGCAGCGATCGATATCGGGAAAGGCCTCGCACAGCGTGCCGGTCGTCTTCGGCGCGTCCTTCAGCTGATCCAGTATTTCACGCCGGCGCGGATGCGCCAGCGCCTTGAAAACATTGTCGTCTTGCGATCGGCTTGACATGTTATGTTTATATAACATATTGTTGAACCGATCAAGGGAAGGAGCTGTTGATATGTCACTTGGATTCAGTGTTTCCGGACGCATCGGCAAGCCGGTCGCCGACGTCTTCGACGCAGTCGTCAATCCGAAGAAACTGAGCGGCTATTTCACCACGATCGGCGGCGCCAGCGCCCCGCTGGAAGCCGGCGCCGGCGTCGTCTGGTGGGGCAAGGTGCCGGTTGAGGTCGACGAAGTGGTCAAGGACCGCCGCATCGTGCTGCGCTGGGATGCCACCGATGAGGACGGCAAGCCGGCCTACAAAACCCGCATCGAGATGAACTTCGAACCGCTGGACGATGGCGGCACCTTCGTCACCATCGCCGAGAGCGGCTGGCAGGAAGGCGCGGTCGGCCTGAAGAAGTCCTATCTCAATTGCGAGGGCTGGTCGCAGATGCTGGCCTGCATGAAGGCCTATGTCGAGTACGGCATCAATTTGCGCGACGGTTACTACCGCAGCGAGATGAAAGGCGAACCCGCCAACGAGACCAATATCTGACCATTAGGAGCATTCCATGGACATCCACGAAAAACCGACCGCCGAAGCCGGCATGCTGATCCGGCGGCCTGTCGCCGAAGTGTTCGAGGCCTTCGTCGACCCGGCCATCACCACAAAATTCTGGTTTACCCATAGCAGCGGCCGGCTGGACAGCGGCGAGCAGATCCACTGGGAATGGCGCATGTACGGCGTCTCGACGACGGTCGACGTCAGCGAGATCGTTCCGAACGAAAAGATCGTCATGCAGTGGAGCGATCCACCGACCACCGTGGTCTGGACTTTCACCGAAATGCCTGGCGAGACAACTTTTCTCGAGGTTCGCAATTTTGGCTTCGCCGGCGATGGCGACGGGCAGGTCAAAGAGGCCGTCGGCTCAACCGGCGGCTTCACGCTGGTGCTGGCCGGTGCCAAGGCGTGGCTGGAACAAGGCCTGACGCTCGGCCTGATCGGCGACCGTCACCCGAAGGGCGTGCCGGCTAACTGAACCGGCGGGCTTGGGATCGCCGCTTTTCCTGCTCACGACGAGCTTGAGCCCAATTCTCGGCCGGAGCTCCCGGAATGTCCAAGATATCGATCTCGCTGTCAGGCAATTCAGCCAGCTTGGCCAACTGATCGCGCTGATTCTGGCTAAGGTCCCTGCTGCTCATGCCTCAATGCCCGCCGCCCGGCTTCTTGCGCCGCCGCGCCAGCATGTTGAGCCCCTCGACCAATGCCGAAAAGCCCATCGCCGCATAGATGTAGCCCTTGGGCACATGGTAGCCCATGCCGTCGGCGATCAGTGTCATGCCGATCATCAAAAGGAAGCCCAGCGCCAGCATGACAATGCTCGGGTTCTTGGCGATGAAGTTGGCCAGCGGCCCGGCCGCCAGCATCATCACGCTGACCGCCACGATCACGGCGATGTACATGATGGCGATCTCGTCGGTCATGCCGACGGCGGTGATGATCGAATCGATTGAGAAGACCAGGTCGAGCAGCAGGATCTGGAAGATCGCGCCGGCGAGGCTGATCTGCAGCGTCTCGCCCATCATCGTATCCTTGTGGTCGTCGGGATCGACCGTGTGATGGATCTCCTTGGTCGCCTTCCAGACCAGGAACAGGCCGCCGGCGATCAGGATCAGGTCGCGCCAGGAAAAACCGTGGCCGAAGGCCGTGAACACCGGCGTGGTCAGCTGGACGATGATCGAAATGGTGGCCAGCAGCACCAGCCGCATGATCAGCGCCGCCGAGATGCCGAGCCGGCGGGCACGGGCCCGTTGTGCTTCCGGCAGCTTGTTGGTCAGGATCGAGATGAAGATCAGATTGTCGATGCCGAGCACGACCTCGAGCACAATCAGCGTCAGCAGCGCGACCCAGGCGGTTGGATCGGACACAAATTGAAAATGCGGCGCCAGGAATTCGATGAGCTGCATGGAGGTCGTCCCCTCTTTTAACGATCTAGAGCAGTGTCGCCGGCAGTTAGGTACTAAGCGTGCCTATACCAATGTC
>NZ_RZQA01000473.1:0-5082 GCF_004022915.1 Mesorhizobium sp. M7A.F.Ca.US.006.04.2.1 | reverse complement strand
AATGAGAGATCCGTCGCCTGGGGGCCGCTTGTCGTCGGCGATATCCGGGATCGGGATGCACTGCGGCGGGCGATGGAAACGCACCGGCCGACGGCCGTGATCCATTTTGCTGCGCTGGCCTATGTCGGAGAGTCCGTTCGCGAGCCGGCCGAATATTATTCGACCAATGTGACAGGCACCATCGCGGTGCTCGATGCCGCACGCGCGAGTTCGATCGAAAACATCATCTTCTCCAGCAGCTGTGCGACCTACGGCGTGCCGGAGGCGTTGCCGGTTCGCGAGACCTCCTCGCAAAATCCGATCAGCCCCTATGGGCGCACCAAGCTGATCGGCGAACAGATCATCGGCGACTATGCGTCCGCGTACGGAATGAAATTTGCGATCCTGCGCTATTTCAATGCTTGTGGCGCCGATCCCGATGGCGAGCTCGGTGAGTGGCATTCGCCGGAAACCCATCTGGTTCCCAGAGTGCTCATGGCCGCATCGGGCATCATCGACGCGATCGAGGTTTTCGGCACCGACTACGACACGTCGGACGGCACTTGCGTAAGGGATTATATCCACGTCACCGATCTGGCCCGCGCCCACCTGAAAGCGCTCATGCATCTCGAGGGTGGCGGGCGAAGCCTTGCGGTCAATCTCGGCACAGGGCGAGGCGTCTCCATCAAGGAGATTGTCAAGGCGGTCGGCCGAATGACGTCGAGGCCGGTTCCGGCAGTGTTCAGGAGCCGACGCCCCGGAGATCCGGCGGAGCTCTACGCCGACCCGGGAAGCGCACGCGAACATCTTGGCTTTGTGCCGGAGCTTTCAGACATCGATACGATTGTCAGGACGGCCGCTCCCTTTTTCGGACTGAAGACCAGGCCCATGAAACTGCCGCCAGTGAGGGCGGCAGCGCCGGTCGTCGCCCGACGGGTCAGAGATAGCGGGGGTGACAGCTCGCGCGCTGGCCAAATCCGCTAGGGCTGCAGATATAAGGCGAGCCGCCCGAGAACGTGCTGCCATCGCCCGGATTGAACGAGATGTTCACCGGCGCCGGCGTGCTGGCTTTGATCCGTTGCGGCGGTGCAAAGGCGTAGGCACTTTCGGTCCCTATTGTGCTTGTCATCTGGATCGGAAGGTCGGCCCGGAGCGAGCGCACGAGAAATCTGGCCTGCACGGGCTGGACCGCGGGCTGACTGCGGACCGGGTGGACGATGGGCCTGATAAGGACCGAACCGGTTTCAGTTGCGTCCATACCTTGACAACCTGCAACCATAGAGCTCAGCGCCACAGCCGCGGCAATAGATACGACATTCTTGCTTGAGCGAAATACGCTCGCGGAATTTCTCATCCTCTGTCCCTTGCTATCAAGTATAAGCCAGGGGCGCATTGCGACATACTATACTTGGGCCGCTTCCACGCCGCATGAGTGACCACTCGCACATCACACGTTATATTAGATATCACTAATTATTAAATTTCATCAAAACCGTATGGCAGGCCATCGTCTTGTCGTCCGGGTGATGCAATTGAATGCGATTAAATGCGATCGGCGCGCCGATCGCGCCTGCCGAGCCACTCAACTATAAGCGATTCGCGGGTTCCACGACAGGCGCACGGGAAGAACAGCCAGGCCATCTCAGCGCGGCCGGAAGCGCGGCCTACTTTTTGGCATCGACCAGCTTGCGGGTCACTTCGAACTGCGCGCCCTTGGTGTCGCCTGCTTCGAACTTCTTGTATTCGTCGGAAGGATCCTCGGGAGATCGCTTGAAACCGTACCATTCCCCGTCCGGATCCTTGCGTTGCTCGATATTCCGGCCCTGAATGCGGTGGCTGTAGCAGGTGCGGTGCTGCTCGCCGGTGTAACCTTTCGATCGCCAGGCGAGCTCCATGCACATCTTGCCGTCCTTGGTCACCAGCCATCTGCCCTCCGCGACAGACGTGGTGTCCTGCCCGGACGTCCAGGCCTGGAGACGTCGATTGTCCTGCGCGAAAAAGGCCGCGCCGTTTTTCCATATCCATGTGCGGTCGGCATAAAGAAGCTGCAGCTCGTAGGCAGTTGGAGCCGGTGCGATGACCGTTCCCGCTGGTCTGCCGTCTTTGGCGGCAGCCGCATGCGCCGTTCCCGAAAGCGCCGTCTGGCCGCAGAGGGCCAGGAGAAACATGAGTTGCATACAAGTTGCGAACCGACAATGTTTGCGTCGACGGTCGACACCATGCGGTGGCAATCCGGTCAGAGCTGTCAGTACAATTGGCGTTCGCATGCCCGTTTTGCCCAAGGTAGCACTATCATCGCTCTGACAGCCGTATGAACTATTTAACAGTCGCGAGAACGGTGATGTCAACCTTTGCGAGCGGACGGACAACAACCGTTCCAGATGTGCGCATCCCGCTGTCGTCAAAATTAAGAAATGTGTCATATGCTCTGCCCAACTCTGACAATCGCACTCAAAAGCAACATCCGCAGACGTGAGGGAGGACGCGGTTTCAAATGGCGGGCGACCCGGAATTGAACCAGGCTGAAGGTCAGCAATACCGGCAGCAGTCGACCGTCCGGGAAACGACTGCTCGCAACACCGTGAGCCCCAACATGGCGATCTTGCTGGGGATACTGTTCATTGCGATCCTGTTCAGGTTCCACAACATAACCTTGCCGCTGGTCGATGCCTTCAGCTGGCGCGAAACAAGTACCGCGATGATGGCCGACAATTTCCAGCAGCGCAGCTGGAACATCTTCTTCCCCGAGGTCAGCTGGACCGGGCCCGGGCCAAGCTATCAGGGCCGCGAGTTCCAGATCGTCAGCTATCTGACCGCCATACTCTACCAACTCTTTGGCTGGCACGACTGGTTCGGCCGCATGATTGCGGCCCTTTTCGGCTTGGTGACGGTGTTTTCACTGCACAGACTAACGGCGCTATGCTGGGGCGAGACGCACGCCCACGCCGCGGCACTTGCCTATGCGCTGATGCCGGCGGCGATCATGATCGACAGCTCGTTCCTTCCCGACCCCTCGATGCTGGCTCTGGTAACCTTGGGCGTCTGGCTTTTCACGAAATACTGGACGGGAGGCAGCGCGTGGCTGCTCCCCTTCGCCACAGCCAGCTTTTCCCTCGGTGTGCTTGCAAAACCACCGGGTTTGGCTGCTGGAGGCGTCATATTCTATCTGATGGTTTGCTGGCTTTTGCAAAATCGGCGAAAGCATGCGGCCAAAGTATTCATAAGCGGACTGGTCAGCCTGTTCGTCATCGGCGCCTACTACAGCTGGGCCATTTATCTCGGGCGAACCTATCCGCCCTTTCATGTCGCGGGCAGCGGATACATCTGGGATTCTGGATTCTGGACGTTTTTCAACAACGATTTCTATTTCAAATCTGTTTGGAACACGTCGGTCTGGTGGTTTTATGGCTATCCGTTCATGATTTTGATGGCGGTCGGATTCTGGATGCCGCCCCAGCCAGTCGCGGAATCGAAAGAACGCGCTCTTTCGGCCATACCTTTCATATGGCTTGCAGCGGCCTCTGTTGTTTATCTCGCTGCGGCACGTGAGATCACGACCAATCCATGGAACTATCATATATTCCATGTGCCATTTGCGATGTTTTGCGGCCGTGGCGCGGTCGTCCTGGCGACGCTTGGAGCCAAAACCGTTTCGTCTCCTGGGGTAATTCTGCGGTCGATTTGCATCGCGGCCGCTATGCTTGTCTGGTCGACTTTTCCCCTCGTCCGGACGATGAAGGCGCCCTTCGCCATGAATGGAAAGTTGCTTGGCGACGAGCTGGCGCGCAGGGCCCAACCTGGCGATCTTGTCGTGGCCATCGCTCCGGAGGTGGGAGATCCCGTCGCAGTCTATTACAGCAGGGCGCGCGGGTGGGTGTTTCCGCCTGGTGGCGGCGACGTGGAGTGGTCCAGGTTCGTCGAGGACGATGCCATCGCGATAGCACAGCTTGAGGAACTTCGCACGCAAGGCGCGGATTGGTTCGGCGTGGCAAAGGATGCCGAAGACAGTCAGAAACGGCCGTTCATCGAGCATCATGACGGGGTGATCGACTATCTCAACAAGATCGGGACCAAGCGGCTGGATTCGGACAACCTCCTGATTTATGAAATCAGCCGGCCTTGATCTGGTCAGGCCGTTGGGCTTATGGGCTGGGGATCAGGCAAACGTTGGAAATCCGGCGACGGTCAGCGACCTTGCCGACCCGCCCTCGCCTGCCCAACGCAGCAAGCTAAGCGAGACAAGCCGGCCAGCAAGCTCAAATATCTCTACGGCTGGCGGAATTCGACGGTTGCGACCGGAGGAATTGTTGAAACGAGCGATTTCGATCATTGTGACGCTGGCCCTGCTGGCCTGGCTCGCCAGCGACTCGCGCTGGCGCATGGTCGGCGACGCCTTTGCCCGCATCACGCCCGGCACCTTCGCCGTGGCGACGATCGCGTTCTTCGCCACCTATGTCTTGCGTGCGCTGCGCGTCTGCGACGAGTTCCGCGACGAGGTGCATGGCCGCTTCGGCGCCTGCCTGCGCGTCATTCTGATCCACAATGCGATGATCAACGTCGTGCCCTTTCGCGGCGGCGAGACGGCCTTTCCCCTGCTCCTGCGCCAGGTCTTCGGCATACCGATCATGCGCGCCAGCGCCTCACTGCTGTGGTTCAGGCTGCAGGACGCCTTCGTCGTCGGCGTGCTGGCCCTGGCTGTATGGCCGGGCCTGCATCCGGCGATTAGGATTGCGGGCGGGGCCGTCTTGATCACCGCCGCCTGGTACCTGCCGCGCTGGGCGCGTGCGCCGCATGACTGGGCCGGCCGCGGCAAGATCGTGGCGAAGCTCGGCAAGCTCCGAGATGTGTTCACCGAAGCAACCGGACGCTCGCGCTATGGCTGGTGGTGGACGATCGCGAACTGGTCGCTGAAGCTCACTGTGCAGGGATGGTTGTTGGCAATGCTGCTGGGGACATCCTTTTCGACCGCCTTTCCAGGCGTCGTTGGGGCCGAAGGAGCCGCCATACTGCCGGTGCAAGGCGTCGCCGGCTTCGGCACCTATGAAGCGGGAGCAGCGGCGGCGCTGCTCACCTCCGGAATCACGATGAAGAATGGCTTGCAGG
>NZ_RZQA01000472.1:0-5087 GCF_004022915.1 Mesorhizobium sp. M7A.F.Ca.US.006.04.2.1 | reverse complement strand
GGGCAGACTTATGGCGAGGCGGATTTCGGGAAAGAGTTCATCGAGAATTACGGCTGGCTGGAAGTGTTCGGCACACGTGGCCACTTTGCCAATGACGCGGCCGCCGCCGGCCTGCTGATTCTTGGACCAGATATCGTCTATCCCGACCACCATCACGTCGCCGAGGAAATCTACATTCCGCTGACCGGCGGCACCGAATGGCGCATGGGCGAGAGCGGCTTTTGCATGCGTACGGCCGGCGAGGTCGTTCATCACGCTTCCAACGTCAATCACGCCATGCGCACGGGCAAAGACCCGTTGCTGGCGCTGTACATCTGGCGCGGCGGGCCGTTGGCGCAGAAATCCGATATCACCGGAACCGTGGCGCAGGGCAGGGACTGATGGCCAAAGCGATCATGCTGCAAGGCACGGGTTCCGACGTGGGCAAGACGGTGCTGGTCGCCGGCCTCTGCCGCGCGGCAAAAAAGCGTGGGCTGAAGGTGCGGCCGTTCAAGCCGCAGAACATGTCGAACAATGCCGCCGTCGCCGAAATTCCAGGTGACAACAATGCCGGCGGCGGTGAGATCGGCCGCGCGCAATGGCTGCAGGCGATCGCTTGCGGTGTCGCACCATCGGTCCACATGAACCCGGTGCTGCTGAAGCCGCAGACCGATGTCGGCGCGCAGGTCATCGTGCAGGGCAAAATGTTCGGGGAAGCGCGGGCGCGCGACTACCAGGCGATGAAGGGCCGGCTGATGGACGCCGTGCTGGAGTCCTGGGGCAAGGTCGGCGAGGGCGCCGATCTGGTCATCGTCGAGGGCGCCGGCTCGCCGGCCGAGATCAACCTGCGCAGCCGCGACATCGCCAATATGGGCTTTGCCACGCGCGCCGATGTGCCCGTGGTGCTGGTCGGCGACATCGATCGCGGCGGCGTCATCGCTTCGGTGGCCGGCACGCATCTGATCCTGCCGGAAGAGGACCGGCGCATGATCGCCGGCTATCTCATCAACAAGTTCCGCGGCGACGTTTCGCTGTTTGACGACGGCCTGAAGTCGATCGAGACATTCACGGGCTAGCGCTGTTTCGGTGTCGTTCCGTGGCTGAAGGCGGCGGCACGCTTGCCTTCGGAAGATTCGGTGGTGCTGGAGCGGCTGGCGTCCGGCGAAGCGCGCGCGTTGAAGGTGGCGGTGCCGATGCTTGGCCGCATCGCCAATTTCGACGATCTCGACCCGCTCAAGGCTGAGCCGCAGGTCGAGGTGGTGTTCGTGCCGCCGGGAAAGCCGCTGCCCGCCGATGCCGGTCTGGTGGTCATTCCAGGCTCGAAGTCGACAATCGGCGATCTCTTGAAATTCCGCGAGAACGGTTGGGATCGCGACCTTCTTGCGCATCGCAAGCGCGGCGGCCATGTCGTCGGTATCTGCGGCGGCTTCCAGATGCTCGGCCGTATGGTGCGCGATCCCGACGGCATCGAAGGCAGCGTCACCGAAGCCGAAGGGCTCGGACTGCTCGACATCGAAACGGTGATGGAGCCGGAAAAGACGGTGCGCAACGTCAGGGCCCGTTCGGTGCCGTTCGACCTGCCGCTCGAA
Organism: Mesorhizobium sp. M7A.F.Ca.US.006.04.2.1; assembly: GCF_004022915.1. Lineage (NCBI taxonomy): Bacteria > Pseudomonadati > Pseudomonadota > Alphaproteobacteria > Hyphomicrobiales > Phyllobacteriaceae > Mesorhizobium > Mesorhizobium sp. M7A.F.Ca.US.006.04.2.1. Next base: position 3,519 of record NZ_RZQA01000472.1, on the reverse strand, counting down.
GGCTATGAAATCCATCTCGGCCGCACCACCGGGCCGGATACGCTGAGGCCGTCTGCAGTCATCAATGGCATCGATGACGGGGCAGTGTCGGCCGATGGCAAGGTGATCGGCACCTATATGCACGGTCTGTTTGGCACCGACGGCTTTCGCGGAAGATTCCTCGAAAGCCTCGGCATCAAGGGCGGCGGCATCGACTACCGAGCCGAGGTCGAGCGGGCGCTGGACGAGGTCGCAGCCGAGCTGGAGACCCATCTCGACTGCGACGCGATCTTTGCACTGGCGCGGTAATTCGCGGTTGGCTCAGCCCTTGTCGCTTGCCTTCGGCCAGTAGGTGCCGAAGGACCAGACGTTGCCTTCCGGGTCGCGGCAGATGAACTCGCGGCTGCCATAGTCGCGGTTGGTCAATTCCTGGATGATCGTGGCGCCGGCCTTCCTGGCCTTGGCATAGGCGGCATCGGCATCATCGACGGCGATGTAGATCGACTTGCCGCCGCCTGAGCCAGGTTCGCCGACCATCTTGCCGTAGTCGTCGTCGCGCGCGGTGCCCAGCATGATCATCGAAGAGCCGAAAACCAGTTCGGCATGGTGCACGACGTCGCCTTCGCCATAGCGGGCCCGGACGCCGAAGCCGAAGGCTTCGCCCAGCCAGTCGATCATCTTTGCCGCGTTCCTGTAGCGCAAGGCGGGGTAGAGGCGGGGCGCTTCGGTGGTGGTCATGTCGATCTCCTTCAGCGGGGTTGGTCGATGCCCCACTGTGGGTAAAGGCCGTTCCGGCGTCTTGAAGAAATGTTACCTGGCCGAGATTCCGGTTGGTGTCTCGCCGGCGAGGTCGCGGAATTCGCGCACCAGATGCGCCTGGTCGGCATAGCCGCAATCGGCTGCGATATCGGCCCAGTCGACGGCCTGCTGCCTCGACAGGCCGAGCGCGCGGTTGAAGCGGACGATGCGCGACAGTGTCTTGGGGCCCATGCCGATGGCGTTGGAAAAACTGCCGGCGAGATGTTTGCGGCTCCAGCCCAGCCTTTCGGCGATCGATGCAATGCGGGTCCGGCCGCCGGATGTGATGATGCGGTCATAGGCCCAGGCGATTTCAAGTGGCGTCTCGGCGGCATTCTCGAGACGGGCGGTGACGAAGGCTTCGGCCATGTCGAAACGCGTCGTCCAATCCGGCGCATTGCCCAGCCGTTCACGCAGCGCCAAGCCCTGAGCGCCAAGCACGTCGTCGAGGACGACCATGCTGTCTGTCAGTTCGCTCATCGGCAGGCGGAAGAAACGGTGTGCGCCAAGCGGCGTGAAGTTGACCTGGACGCAGCAGGCGCCGCCGAAGGATTCGATCACCACCGGTCCGGCAAAGAGGCCGGCGGCGAAACTGGCGAAGCGGTCATTGTCGCCGGGGGCCTTGCCGAGGCCGATGGCGAAGGGTTCGGCGAAGCTGATGACCAGCGGTACGGTGAGCGACGCATATTCGACGTTGCGCATATGGCCGGGCGCCATTTCGCGATAGCCGCAAATGTCCGACACAATGCCCTGAAGTCGAGGATCGGGCAGGCGCCGGCGCATCTCAAACCGCCCGGCGACGGACCGGTCCTGCTCTTGCTGGGGTTGCATCTTGACTGGCATCGGCCATCCTCGCGCCAGTCAAATCTAACAGACCCAGGGCCGGAATCAAAAGCGCCCGGCTTTTGGCCGGGCGCTCCTCGTCCCCACTTCAAGGGAAATGGTCAGGCGCCGCGCATCAAGCAACCGGCGGCGAGTACGATGTAGGCGATGAGAACAATCCACACCGATGCGATTGGAATGAACGCAAGAATGCCAAGCGCGGCGAGAATGCCGATGATGGCGATAACAAGGGAAATGATGAAAACAATCTGGGTAGGCGCGCTGAGATTCATGTCTGGCTCCTCCAACATGATTCGAACAGCCTCATTCTATCAGGGCGTGTAGTCACACACCAATCATGACACGCAGTGGGTTGGCCGGGTCGGCCAGCAGCTTCACCGCCAGTGCAAGGCAGACGATCACCAGCAGCGGCTTGATCAGTCTTGCGCCGATGCGCATGGCCAGGCTGGCGCCGACGCGAGCGCCGAGGAACTGGGCGACGCCCATCATCAGGCCGATCTTCCAGTAGACGACGCCGAAGGCCGCGAAGACGATGAAGCCGCCGATGTTGGAGGCGAAGTTGAGCAATTTGGTATGCGCCGTCGCCTTGAGCACGCCGTAGCCGGCAAGTGCCACGAAGGCCAGCATGTAAAAGGAGCCGGCGCCCGGTCCGAACAGGCCATCGTAGAAGCCGATGGCGGGCACCAAGGTCAATCCAAACAGGAACGGCGACAGGCGCTCGGCGCGGTCGACATCGTTCATGTTGGGCTTGAACGCGAAGTAGAGCGCGATGGCGATCAGCACGATGGGCAGGGCAGCCCGCAGTATGTCGCCCGGCACGATCGTCGCCAGCAAGGCGCCGATGGCGCTGCCGACAAGGGCCAGAAGCGCCGACGGCAATTGCCGGCGCAGGTCGACATGCCCCTTCGACGCGTAGTGGATGGTCGCCGAGCCCGAGCCGAACATGCCTTGCAGTTTGTTGGTGGCGAGCGCCTGGACCGGCGTGAAGCCGGCAAGCAGCAGCGCCGGCACTGTGATCAGCCCGCCGCCGCCGGCGATCGAATCGACAAAGCCCGCGGCAAAAGCGGCGAAAGCGAGCATGGCGACGGTCTGGATGCTAAGGTCGATCATCTGATGTATGGGGGTGTCCGGCTGGCTGAAATATCGGGCGTTCGACCACGGCCGCCCTGTTTGCGCAAGATCGATTCCGCGCTACCTCTATCCCAGCGCATCGCGCCTGGATTGTGTTTGTGTAGTTAACCCGGAAAGAGGCTCCTGATGGCATTCGCATTGCTGGACCAGATACGTCAGATATTCGACGGCGACCCCGGCGTGCGCAAGGTGGCGGACGATCCGGTCCTATCGGCGGAACTGCTGATGCTGTTTCGCATGATCCTGGCCGACGGGTCGGTCAGCGAGAGCGAAATGGTTGCCTTCCGGCGCATCTGCAAGGATGCCTTCGGCATTCCGGAAAGCAGCATCGACAGCGTCATCGAATATCTCAACGAGTTCGGCTACGAGACCAATGGCTCGCAGGCGATTGCACTGTTCCGCGATCTCGACGTCGAGCGGCGCCGGCAATTGGCCAAACATATGGCGGAGATCGCCAAGGCGGATTCGCAACTGGCCGAGAGCGAGATCCGCCTGCTGCGCCGCACGCTCGACCTGCTCGATATCAATCCGGTCGATGTGGTCAAGACGCAGGAGTGATCGGGCCGCCTTCTCTCCTGATCAGCCTTGCTCCCGCAGCCGCTCCGCGATCGCCCGGTGCAAGTCAGGGGCGGCGGTGACAAGCGCCTTGGCAGCCTCGGACTGCGGGTGGTCGAGCACTTCGCTCGTCTTGCCGCGCTCGACGATCTTGCCGTCATGCATGACCAGCACCTCGTCCGTGATGGCGCGGGCCACGGTCAGGTCGTGGGT
>NZ_RZQA01000471.1:0-5088 GCF_004022915.1 Mesorhizobium sp. M7A.F.Ca.US.006.04.2.1 | reverse complement strand
ATCGATGCGCGACCTCGATCAGCATCTCGGATAGGGCACGGTACTCGTGGTGCCCCATGGGAATCGTCGGCCCGTTGAGGTACCACTGATTGTGCGGGTAGAAATTCAGGCCAACGACATCGACAACATCGTCGCTGCCCCCCAACTCAGGCTCTGCCCGGCCCAGCAGCATGTCGTAAGCTTCGAACTGTCCGAGACGGGCATTTTCAGCCCGACGCCGTTCGGTCCGCGTCCGGTCGCGAGGGGCAATGTGGATAAGCGGCTCGGCCCAGACAAATCTGCAAGCGGGATCGACCTCGCGCATCGCGCGAACGCCAGCTATTGCAGCTCTCACGAGGTGCCTCTTGAACCATCCCCGCTTCTTCGGGCCAACGCGCGGGAAATAGCCAACCTCAACAGCCCAGGCGAAAAACGAGATTTCGTTGATCGGGCACAACAAAGGCGCTGTACCGGCGATTGAACGATGAACCCTCACAGCTTCTGCAGCGAACGAGGCATAGGCATCGATGAAATGCATCGACCCTTGATCAACGTGGTCTGGACATCCGTAGTGGAAGATGTCCCAGATGACCTGGACACCTGCCGATTGCGCTGCTTCGACCATCGGCGTCCAGCTTGACCAGTCATAGTTTCCAGGAGCGGTTTCGATGAGGTGCCAGCGCAACCCGTCGCGGACGGTACGAAGACCGAGTTCGGCGCAACCGCGGTAGTCGCCCAGGGCGTGCAAATAATGCGAGGTCGCACGGATAAGATCGAGGCGGACGCCGTCCTTGCGCCGGTGCGACGAGCACTCAAAACCAGCCATGAAAAAACTGGCGAAGGGCGACGTGCCCGCAATCGAAGTCACCTCATTGCCTTCGCTGTGTCGTGCTTCGCTCATACGAAGTCTCCTGCAGGCATTTGGGCTCAGTCTCGGCTGCCGAATGCAGATCGAAGCAGCCATGAGCAATCCGGCTGCCGTATCTCATCCGCCAGGCTGCACTTTCGTCCTGTGCTTAACGGGATGGTTCCAAACCGGATGATCGAGCCTTTGTTCCCGTCGACCCCGTCAGAGGCAGACAGCAGCCAGGGAAGAAGCTGCGCGAGGCAAGTCGGGGGTCAGGCACATGCCGTGATCGGATCATCCAACGCTCCGACGAAGGCAGGCGACAGTCCGTTCAAATTTCGACTTTCCAATATCGATCATGCAGGCGAGAGGGACGCGGCCCGTCGCGTCAAGCCGCTCCATCGATCTTTGCCGGCAGAGCGTGCGCCATTCAGCTCAAGCGGGAACATCGGCTACGTCAGCAAGTTTGATCGCCATAGCAAGGGGCCGCAGGGCGGGCGCGCAGATGAGACATCTGGTCAAGGAAATCCTGGTCGAGATCGCTGAAATCCTTCCAGCGATGGCTCAAAAGGGCGACAATTCGGCCGAAGCACTGCCTGTCCATGCGCCGAACTTCCCCCACGATCTGGAGCCGGTTATCCGGGCAGACCCTTCCTGCGAGGTGCCATCGCAACGCGCCGACGATCGGCATAAATCAGTCGCAGTTGAGCAAGCCGCAAGCTGTATGGAGGGATACGGCGCCGGCTCGGATGATCTTACCTTTGCCAGTCACTGCAGATGAATCCACGGTCAAGGCTCACGCCTCTGACGGGGACCACGCACGGCGTCGAGTGCCGAGCGAACGGCTTCAACGTTTGAGGTGTGGGGCCGGGCTTACGGCCTGAAGATCAACGGCGGTTGGCCTGCGCCTCTTCATCGCGCCATCGCTTCGGTCCGCCTGCGCTACGCGGCACAGTCGCGCGTGAGCCAAACCGTACCCACGGGTCAATCTCTTCTCCCAAGAAGGCCGCGCCATGGAGGGACCAATAGCGCGGCCCGGCCGAGGTATGACCCACTAGCCTTCGTCGGATGCCAGTGACAATATCCCACCAAGCGCCACCTGCAGCAGTTCCCTTGGACGGTCCTGTTCTGGCAATGAGATGATCCAGCCATAAGGTGCGCGGCTCAACAGCCTCTACCCCGTAGCATGTCTTTAAAGTGGCTTCTTCGAAGTGCGCTCCGGAGTGCAGCAGCCACATCACACGGGTTTTGTCGTCGACGCTGCCTTCTAAAGGCGCGTGGTAGCGGGAGCAGTCATGACACCCTCCGATGGGGCGGAAGCATGTTCTTCGCTCACAGCCGGCGGAGCCCAGAAACTACCGCCGCGAGAGCAATAATATTTTCAGTCGAGATCATGTGACCGGCAGAAGCGTTCTAGTGCCTCTCTTTCAGAAATCGGGCTTCACGAAGCAGCGAATTCCAATCCGTGCCGATAAGCTTGATCAGACCGCGCGCATCCGGCTCTGAAATACCGACTTCTTCAGACAGACGTCGGGCAAGCAATTGCTGATTGCCCTTTTCGACTCGGCCATCGCCATCCTTTTTCATTGGGTTCCTCCTTTGGGAAGCCAACTTGCGGAATGACCTTTCGTTTCACGAAACAAGAAAAAAGCCCGCGTCCGATTCGCGGCAGCGAGGATAGCGCCATTCGCTAGGGACTGTCGCAGGCGGTGCAAAGCAGGTCCACCTGGGGCGATCCAACACCACACACCTTCGATAACGTACGCAAACCGGTCCCAACAGAACCTGCGCGAAACCCATGCAAGCCGCGCCGAAACGCCCCGCAGCCCCTCAGAATTAATGGGGATTGGCATCGGTGGTGTGTTTTGGGACGTGGGCGGTCAGGGGGGTCTCCTGACCCCCATGTTGAGGAAATGCTTCGGTCCGGGGCCGCCACGGTCCTCGAACGTAGCGACTATGACGCCAGGGACTGGTATTTCAAGGGCCGCTATGGGAGATGGTCCAAGGGCGCGGGATGCTCGGATCAAAAACCGCGGGAACGCGGCCGTATCTTCTTTGATCACTGCCTGATGAACATGCCCGTATAGGTCTGGCCGGCGAGCGTATGGGTTGCGGTCAGCGTGCCGTCGGGCATCATCCTAAAACTGACGTCCGCGCCATTCGGGAGGCGCCCCAGCTTCAACGTATTCCCTACAATTTTTCCTTCGCCCGCGGCCTCACCCGGATTGTCATCGCTCAGAATTCCCCATGCGTAGGTTACGGTCACCTTTCCGTTTGAAGAAACAGATTGAACAGACAGTTTACCTTCATATGTGCCTTCCAATCGCCCGACCCAATTGCCCGAAAAAGCAGCGTACTTTGTTGGAACGCCCTTTGAAGGAGGAATGATTGCCACGGATTGATCCATTATTGCCGGGCCGGGGGGAACAACGGCAGGATCCAAGGCGGATTGGGAGGGAATGGCAGCAGGTTCGATAGCGGCGGATTGCAGCGGTTCAGGAGCCGATTGGCACGCGGGTAGGGCAAGTGCTGCGAAGGCCAGTATAAGGTTCCGCATCAATTTCTCCACATCGTTTCCGACGGACATATCCGAAAGCCCGCTGATCGGCAGAAAGTTCGATTCCCCACCAGGCCGGATTTTGGAGACGCCTGATGAACCATGAGTGACGCCAATAGATAGCCGCTCGTCAACCGTGTGGCGACATTGCGCGGCCGGACCTCAAGCGGGCTCGTTGAGATGCCCATTTGCAAGGCCGGATTTCTCGCTTCAGGTGAGACGCCTTTTGCCTGATGCCTGGCCGGAGCCATCTGGCCCTCATAGGTGAGGTTGCAGCGTCAGGCCTTGGCGGATCAACCACCTCATGTGATGTCGCAGCGACAATTGCGAGCGCAGCCTATGTCATAGGTTAATGCGCTGCTCGAGGGGCTCGATTATGGGTGTGCAGCACTCCTGTGCCCCGTGCAATGAAGTCCCGGCCAAGGACCTGCCTCGGCATCCTGAATTCCCAGTTCCCGACCAGCAGTCCGGCGCCTCGTTACGGCTATCCGGAACTTTTGACGCGGATGCAAGTTCGATAACCAACATCAGCTAGGTAGCCACTTTGTCACCCACTTCATCCTCGGATGTACTTATCCGCAAGCTCCAGAGCATCTCGGATCTCCGAGAGGGCGATATTGATGTTTTGAAAGACATCCAAATTCAGGAGAAGGATTTTCTTGCCAATTACGACCTGGTGCGTGAGGGTGACCGCCCTGTCAATTCGTTCGTGGTTTTGGATGGCCTGCTCGGTTCCACCAAACTTACCGGCGATGGCAAACGGCAGATTACATCCTTCTTTGTGGCTGGGGACATTCCCGATCTGCACGGACTGCATCTGTCGGTCATGGATTGCAATTTCACGACCCTGACAGCAGCCAGACTGGGCTTCATGCGACATGACGCTCTTCGCGCCATTTGCGAACAGCATCCCCGAATCGCGACGGCTTTTTGGCGCTCGACGCTGATCGATGCAGCGATTTACAGGGAATGGGTAACGAATGTGGGACGACGAGAGGCCTATACGCGCATGGCTCACATCTTGTGCGAACTGATCTTTCGCTTGCGCTCGGTTGGACGCATCCAGGATCACGTCGCGGATCTTCCCATTACCCAGGCAGCACTTGGCGATGCATTGGGCTTGTCTACAGTCCACGTCAACCGAATGCTTCAGGAACTTCGACGTAGAGGCCTCATCGCCACCACAGGCCCAAGGGTGCAGGCTCTTGATTGGCCCGGCCTCACTCGTGCAGGTGATTTCGAAACGACCTACCTGCACCAAAGGAACCCCGCAGCTTAGTGGTGACGGAAGCTTTCGGATGGCACGATTTTTCTTTGATAGTGGCGATCACGATGTGGTCATCCAGGACGAAATCGGCATCGAATGTGCCGGTCTGGAGGAGGTGCGCCGCGTGGGCTTCGAAGGCCTTATCGACCTTACGAAAGATGCACTGACCGAGGTGGACGGGCAGCAAGTATTTGTTGAAGTGCGGAACGAAAACGGCGACAGGATTCTGAGGCTGAGCATCTCGCTTCAGATCAAGCTGATGAGATAACGTGCGATAGGACTTGCTTCGACAGAACGCTGCCGAACGCCGGCACACCAAACGGAGCGGCGACGAAGCCGAATGCCCCGTGGCCGGACTGTCGCACGAAGATGCCGCCGCCATTTGCGACCAGCTCGGGTTCTCCACATTGGAGAAATCGGAAAGCCGCAGCAGAAGGG
>NZ_RZQA01000470.1:0-5089 GCF_004022915.1 Mesorhizobium sp. M7A.F.Ca.US.006.04.2.1 | reverse complement strand
GAGAGCGCGCAGGATTCGGCCTCCAATATCGGTCAGCAGATCGTGCGAAATCAACTCAACGTCCAGCCGACACTCACCGTCCGACCAGGGTTCCCGGTCCGTGTCATCGTCAATCGCGACCTTGTCCTGGCACCTTACGGCGTGCCGAAGGAACCGTCATGAGCAAGCTGAAACTCTCTGCAATTCCGGATGAGCGGCCAGTCAAGATTACGGTCGAGTTGCCTGCCGCCGTTCATCGAGATCTTGTCGCCTACGCCGAAGTGCTGGGCCGCGAGACGGGACAGACGGTCGCCGATCCCGTAAGGCTGATTGCGCCGATGCTGGTGCGATTCATGGCGACGGACCGCGCGTTCAGCCGGGCCCGACGCGACACGAAATCAGGATAGGCGGACCGTGGCGCGCTTCGTTTCCACGAAACGCAGGGCGACGTCGGGCCTGCTGCGAATGAAGTCGGCAACCGCATCGAGAAGCTCGGTAGCATGCACCGCCATTTCAAAGCCGCCCGGCAGGATGCCGGCCTGTTCTCTTCGGTCCGTTTCCTCCATGGCGAGTGTGCCGTCGAGATCAGTCAGAACGCGGCGAAGATTGCGCAGGAGTCGTGCGCCGGCCAGGGTCGGTCGGACTCCGCCTGCGTGGCGTTCGAAAAGAATTGTTCCCACCGCGTGCTCAAGGCTACGGATGCGCCGGCTCAGTGCGGAATGGTGGATGCCCATGCGTCGGGAGGCGCCGAGGAAGCTGCCCTCCTCGAACACGATGAGGGCGCATTCGAGCGTGATGAGTTGGACGCGTCGCCGCATGGCGCTTCCTCCACCTGGAAGTGATTGTGGCCCGCGCCCACCACGCGAACTGTCCAGTCGCCCGCCTATCTGCCCCATTGAAGTACCTGGTCAAAGCCCCCCGGTTTGGGGGCGAGCGCCTCAGTTGCCAATCGCACCAGTCGGCGGGCTCGCCTTCCGCGTTTCATGCAATCTGGCGAGTGTGCGTTCATCGAAGCTCGCCGTCACCGCCACTGTCTCTTCACCGCCTATGATCTTCGGCAGCCCCAGCGGCGTCACCCTGAAATGCAGTTGGACCAGGCGCAGCAGCCAGAGAGGGTTCATCTCGATGATGATCGTATCGATGCTTCTGTCCAGGCCCCACTCGACGATGCCTGACAAAAGCGCATTCGCCACCGGGCTCAGCATTCTTCCCCGTTCTCGGTACTGCGGCTCGACGCAGTAGCGCGTCCATTCCCAGATGTTTTCGCCCACGGGGCGTTGGCCTTCGCAAAGGTCCGACAGGACCTCCGAGAGCAAGTGGGGGCGGGTCGAAGGCAGCATGCGCTGGTAGCCGACAACGCGCTCCTCAGCCGTAAAGAGCATGTGGACTGCGTGCTCATTGTCGAACCGGTCGATTTCACGACCATCTGCGCGCCGCAGATCCGTCCAGCCCTTTTCTTCGACAAAGACCTTGTGGCGAAGGCGGAACGCCTGTTCCAGCTCCGCCTGATATTCTTCTGAATTCTGCGATGTAACCACAAGAAGCATCTCGGTTATCCTCCAGTTTGGAGGTCAACCAATGGTCGCTTCCTGTAGAAGGCGGCATCACGCGATTGCGTGAGCTAGGCGATCAGACCGTGACGAAAGGCTTCCGCGACAGCATGCACTGTGCTTGCTACTCCGAGCCTCTCGCGCGCCGCCCGCAGGTGAGTGTCTGCCGTGTTGCGACTTACAGCGAGACGGTCAGCGATCTCATCGACAGTCAAGCCTTCCGCTGCCCAGCGCAGAACGTCCCTTTGTCTCGGAGATAAACGTGCCGGCCGGATATCGCGTTTTGCATCAGTGATAACAGCCGCGCAGCCGAAAGCGTAAGCTGCAACCAACTGAAAGGCGAGACGGTCGTGGGGATCCGGATCCAGCTTTTCTCCCGCGACGGAAAACCCGACCGGCTGCCCATCCAATGTGGCAAACGGGACTGTCAAACCCTCGCATAATCTGAAGTCGGTTGCCTCGTCCATGATCCGGCGGCCGAAAGGACAGACCTTGCATAGGTTATCGATCTCGCTCCAGAGGAAGGGCGTGCTGCCCCGGTTCACAAGTTGAATCGTTGGATCGCGATATAGGTAGCCCTTTGAAAAATATCGCTCGGACCATTGTTCTGGCCAGGCATGGAGAATGACATGCGAAGCTTGATCATGTTTCAGAGCTTGGGGTGGGGGAATTAGTCCTGCCAGAAGATTGGTCGCGCCAATGCGTCCGGCGTAGCCAAGGATGTGTCGGCATATTTCCTGTTGAGTTGAGCTCTTACCGACATTGTTCAGAAGCTCGTACGTATCGTCGATGCGTTTAAACCATGCCATATGTACTCCTGCGTCCAGTACTAGGCCGGGACGCGCGCTGCGCCCGTAATCTGGTTATCTATCCGTGGTCTGCTCGCCAGCGTCCTTATCCCTGTTTCGGCCAGGTTTGGCCTGCGCCTCCAGTCCCAGGATCAGGGTTTCGATCAGGAAGTCGTAACCATCCTCGAGCGGGGCGACGTTCCCGCTTTTCCAGCGCATCACGAACGACCGGTTGTACATTTGCGGCAGGTATCGCGTAACCAACGGAAACCGCGCTGGGTCAAGCGCATCAAGGCCTGCGTTAAATGTTTCTACCCATTCCGAGTCTTCGGTAGCGCCGTCTGCGGCGAGTTCCATCGTGATATAGCCTTCCAGGGCGCCAACCACTGAATTGAAGGCATTGATCAAAGCCTGATCCTCGAATCCGGCTTGGGTGAGCGCAGTCAGAATGATCTCGACCCAAGGTGCATTCGGCGCGCCGTTGGAGCGGATATGCGGACCGAGCAGGGGTGCGGCCCTGGGGTGCTCGTGGACTCGCGCGCGAAACCGGCGGAATAGAAGCCGGATCGTGTCGCGCCAATCGTCCGGCAGATCCGAGGGTGTCATCAGGCTTGCAATCAGCGCGCCCGAAATTTCGGCAAGCAGATCCGACTTGGCGCCGCCCGCATGCCAGTACAGGGCGGCCGGATAGACGTTGAGCCGGCGGGCGAGAGCGCGGACAGAGAATCCGGCTATTCCCTCGTCGTCGATCAGGGCAATGGCGGCCTCCACAACGCGCTCCCGCGTCAAGCCGATAGCGCCTGCTCTACCGACCGAGCGCTTCTTGGTGGAAGACTGTGTGTTCAAGGCAGCTTTCCGTCACCACTATGCGAGGCCGAGGATGTGCCCGACTTCTGTCGCAAATCGTTCATTGTCCCCTGTTGTCCCGATGCTCACCCGCAGAAAGTGACGATAGCCGGCCTCCATCCATGGCTTGACGACTATGCCTTTTTTGATCAGGGCGCTAGCCACAGGGGCAGCTTGGGTCGCCAAGTCGAGGAACAGGAAGTTGGTCTGTGACGGGACAACGCGGACACCCAATCCGGCCAGGCGATCGGCGAGGATGTTTCGGTCGTGCCGTATCTTGGCCGTGGTCTGCAGCATCCATGCTTCGTCCTGGAGCGCGGCAATTGCGGCAGCCTGCGCGGCCGCGTTGACGTTGAACGGGGTCATGCATGAACGCATCGCCCTGGCGATGCGTTCATCCGAGGCGATGCCGTAGCCCGCACGCAAGCCGGCGAGACCATAGGCCTTGGAGAAGGTGCGTAGCACAACCCAGGAAAGATCCGAGCGACCGCCCAGCACCTGCAAGCCATCCGGATAGCTGGAGTCGATCATCTCGAAATAGGCTTCATCCAACACGAACAATGTCGTGGGATGCACCGCGTCAAGCAGCCGGTCGAGTGCCCTACGCGACAAGGCCCGCCCCACCGGATTGGAAGGCGATGAGACGAAAACGATCTTTGGTCTGCGTGTGAGCTCATCCGCCAACCCGTCCACGTCATAATCGAGTGCTGGTGTCATCGGCACCTTGAGCACTTGTGCACCGGCCGCCATGGGCTCGATCTCGTGCAAGCCGAAGCACGGTGAGACGGTCAAGACCGAATCACCCTTTTGCAGATACGCGCGGCAAAGTGCTGCAATCAACTCCTCCGAGCCATTGCCGCAGACGATCTGATCAGAGGAGGTGCCGAGCTTTTCCGAAAGCACGTGCCGCAGCGCAGCCGACGCCGGGTCGCTGTAGCGCGATGGGACAAGTGATGCCAGGGCGGCGGACACTGCCGGCGATGAACCGTAAGGATTCTCGTTGCTTGCCAATGCCGCAATGTCTTGCAGGCCACTGACCCGCCGCGCGGCAACTGCCGATATTCCAGCGTTGTAAACGGGAAGAGAGGCGATTTCCTGCCGAGGGCAGATGGCGTCGTTCGGAAATGACTGCATGATCCTACCTTCTCCTTTTTCTCGCTATTCGCGTCGGTTGCCCCCCGCCAGGGAGGAGGCCAATCCGGGCAAAAAATGTCGTTGACACGGCAAAGGTATATACATAATGTTTTTATTGTCCACTGAACAATAAATCTCAAAGCGGCGGACACTGAGACACTGCACCGACCATCGTAGGTGGCTTCGATGGGCACATGCAGTGTGGGAAAGGGATGGAACAATTCGCACCGGGCGACTTGGGCGCCAGAGTGCCGGCGGATAGGCGTGCAACCTGGGTCGTATCAGCGAAGGCCTCGTGCGCAGGCCGCAAATCCGAAAATGTCCAGGAAGGGAAATCCATTATGATCTCGACCCGACGTTCGTTGCTCAAGATGGGTTTGGCGGGGCTGCTTGTTCCCCAGGGGCGCGTTGCATCCGCAGACGAGAAGAAGGGGCAGTCGTTCGAAGCCTGGCGACACGATTTCGAAGCCTCCCTTCCAGCACGCATGGCGGCCGCCAAGGTCTCAGGAGCCGCCGTCGCCATCGCCTCCAGAGACAGCGCGACGCGCTACACTGCGGCCTTCGGGTTTGCCGATCTGGCGCAAAACCGCAAATTGACCGCGGACACGCCAATGCATTTGGCTTCGGTCAGCAAACTGGTCACCGCCACGGCCCTGGTCCAGTTGTTTGAGCGGAAGGGCTACGATTTGCACGATGACATCAACAAGTTCATCGACTTTCGGATCAAGAACCCTCGCCACCCGAGCTTGCCGATCACGCCGCATCAGCTGATCACGCACACATCCAGTATCT
>NZ_RZQA01000046.1:0-14783 GCF_004022915.1 Mesorhizobium sp. M7A.F.Ca.US.006.04.2.1 | reverse complement strand
GCGCGCGGCGGCGCGGGCGCCTCCTCGGGCGTCGAGCGCCTGAGCACCGCGCGGATGCGGGCAATGAGCTCACGCGGGTTGAACGGCTTGCCGAGATAGTCGTCGGCGCCGAGTTCCAGGCCGATGATGCGGTCGACATCTTCCTTCAGCGCGGTCAGCAGGATGATCGGGGTGTGCGGCTTGCGGTCGCGCAAACCGCGGCAGATATCGAGCCCCGAGCCGTCCGGCAGCATCACGTCGAGCACGATCAGGTCGAATTGGCCGGAGCCAAGCCGTTGCTCGCATTCGCGCCGGTCCGCCGCCGCCGTGACGCGAAAGCCCTGGCTGTCGAGGTAACGCTGGAGAAGCGTCCTGATCTCGCGGTCGTCGTCGACGACGAGGATATGGGGTTGTGACTGCATGACCGTGCCGTTGCCGATGAATATTGGGACCCGTGATTGCAGGGGCTTGCCGCGATTATAGGAGAGCCGCGCCCGAGCGGCGTGGAAAATTGCAACCGAACGTTTCCGGCGGGCCATGGGAAACATTCGGAAACAAATTGCCCTTTTGCGGAAACCTTCGGCAACACGCCGACGCGAAGCGGACAAAGACGCTTCCTATCCTCTGAACCGTCCGAAGCATGAGAGAAAGGAACATCTTTATGCCAAGCAGACTTCTTGCGCTCGGCCTGTTTTCCGTCGCCGCAATTCACCCCGCGCTGGCGGCGCAGCCCGACCCCGGCGCCGGACCCGGTGAGCCGTCCCCTGTCATGGCCATGCAGGATGGGGCAGGCCACGGCCGGAATGGACCCGGCCCGCATGGACCGATGCGACCTGGTTCGCAGGGTTTCGGCCCGCAAGGCTTTGGCCCCCGCCGCATGGGTCCGCCGCCGGAATTCATGCTGGCCGCCCGGCTCGCCGCGCTGGAGACCCGCGTCGGCATCCGCACCGAACAACTCGACGCCTGGCGCGACTACACCAGCGCGCTGCAGGCGGTGCTTTCGCAGCCTCGGCCTGACCGCGGGCGGCCCGTTGGTGCTGAAGCGAAGGACCCCGACGCAGCAGGCCCGGGCGGCAAGCCCGATCCCTTCGCATTCCAGGAAAAGCTGGCCGACGACGTTACCGCCCGCGCGGTTTCGGCCGGCAGACTGAAGGAGGCGATCGCTGAACTGCGCGCCAAGCTGACGCCCGAACAACTCGAACTCCTCGCTTCGGCGGAACGTGCCCATGGATCACCCCCCGGTCCCTGGGGCGGTCCGCCGAACGATGCAGCCGGCCCCAGAGGCCTGCCCAACGATGGCAGGCAGCTCCCGCCCCAGCCCGGGAACGACGAGCAACTCTGACCGACTGCACCGGCCGGCCCGGTACCCAACCCGTTCTCGGGTCGGCCGGTTCTCCGGGGATGGCGGGCGTATCTCCGCCATCCTCGTTTCGATCACGCCCAGTTCGAATCGCGCCAATTCGGAACCATGCCCAATTCGAACCCTGCAATGGAAGCACGACAATGTGGGAAGCCATGATCATGCTGCGGCTGCTCGCGTCCGCCAGCCCGAGGCTCTCGTTCGGTCCTGTCGGGCGAGGCATGCCGCTGGCCCCGTCGGTCGACACGCTGAAGGGCGCGATCCGCCTGAGTTTCGCCGCCTGGCGGTTGTCGCTCCCGCTGTCGCAGCCGCTCGACAACCATGGGCATCATGACCGCAAGATCGCGTGAATTCCGGCAAGGCGCTTGGCATGTCCTCGCTGATCGGCATAATGATGTTGGTGGGCATCGCGGCCGGCTACTCGACCTTCGAGCAGCTCCGGCCGCCGAGAAGGAGCGCGACATGAGCCGCTTCGAAGCATTGCTCGTCGCCGCCCGCAGACCGGCGCGGCCCACCATCAAGATATCGGCCGGCATGCCTCGACCAAGCGGTCGATTGCCCGCGCCCGCAACTCCAGCGAAAGATCATTCAGTCCATGTCTATCCAGCCTAGCCCGTCTTTGCAGCCGGCACGCCGTCTGGCGCCCTGGACCGCGATGTTCGCATCCGCCTTTCTGCTGGCGGCCTGCTCGCAGGAGAGCAGCGCCCCCGCAGGCATGGGCGCGCCCGGCAAACCGGAAGTCGGCGTCGTCACCCTGCATCCGCAATCGGTGGCGATCACCGCCGAACTGTCGGGACGCACGGCGGCCTCGCTGGTTGCCGAAGTGCGCCCGCAGGTGAACGGCATTATCCAGCAGCGCCTGTTCAAGGAGGGCAGCGAGGTGGCGGCTGGACAGCCGCTCTACCTCATCGATCCGGCGAGCTACAAGGCGTCCTACGACAGCGCGGTCGCCGCACAGCAGAAGGCGGAAGCGGCGGTGCCTACGGCGCAGGCCAAGTTCGACCGTTATGCCGGCCTGTTGAAGCAGAACGTTGTTTCCAAACAGGATTATGACGATGCCGCCGCCACGCTGGCGCAGGCGCAAGCCGATGTCGCCTCGGCCAAGGCCAGTGCCGAGACGGCGCGCATCAGCCTCGACCGGACCTCCATCACGGCACCGATCGCCGGGCGCATCGACAAGTCCACGCTGACGCCGGGCGCGCTGGTGACCGCGAACCAGGACACGGTGCTGACCACCATCCGTGCCCTCGATCCGATCAATGTCGACGTCACGCAGTCGAGCACCAACCTGCTCAATCTGCGCCAGGCGATCTCGGAAGGGCGGCTGAAGTTCAGCGGGCCCAATGTCAGCGTGAAGCTGAAGCTCGAGAACGGCACCATCTACACGCAGACCGGCAAGCTGGAATTCGCCGGCGCCAATGTCGACCAGACCACCGGCACCTTTGCGCTCAGGGCCGAGTTCCCCAATCCCGACCGCCTGCTTCTGCCCGGCATGTATGTGCGGGCACTGGTCGAGGAGGGCGTTGCCCAGAACAGTTTCCTGGTGCCGCAGCGTGCCGTCAGCCGCAACACCAAGGGCGAGGCCACCGCCATGGTCATCAATGCGCAGGGCAAGGTCGAGACGCGCGTGCTCGCCGTGCGCAACAGCGTCGGCAACAACTGGCTGGTGGATTCGGGTGTCGGCGACGGCGACCGCGTCATCGTCGAGGGCATGCAACTGGTGCGCCCCGGCGGCGATGCGACGGGTGTCGAAGTGACGATCGACGAGACGACCGGCGAGGTCAAGGACCGCGGGCAGAGCACGTCCGCCGCACCGGCCGCGTCCAATGCGGCGAAACCGGCGCCTGCCGCCGCGACCGGGAACTGAGCGATGTCACTATTCTTCATCAACCGGCCGATCTTCGCCTGGGTGATCGCCATCGTGATCATGCTGGGCGGCCTCCTGGCGCTCACCTCGCTGCCGATCTCGCAATATCCGCAGATTGCGCCGACGACAGTCAACATCAGCGCCACCTATCCGGGCGCCGACGCGCAGACGGTCGAGAACTCGGTGACCAAGGTCATCGAGCAAGGCATGACCGGTATCGACAATCTCGACTACATGACGGCGACGTCGACCTCGACCGGTTCGGCCTCGATCACGCTGACCTTCACCACAGCGGCCGATCCCGATACCGCCCAGGTGCAGACGCAAAACAAGCTGCAGCTGGTGCAGTCGCAGCTGCCGCAGGTGGTGCAGAGCAACGGCATCACCGTCTCCAAATCCTCGACCGGCTTCCTGATGGTCATCGGCTTCGTCTCGACCGACGCCAAGATGAACTCGACCGATCTCGCCGACTATGTCGACGCCACCGTCAACGACACGCTGAAGCGCGTCGAAGGCGTCGGCTCGACGCAGCTGTTCGGCTCCGGCTATGCCATGCGCATCTGGCTCGATCCGGACCAGCTCGCCAAATACGCCTTGATGCCGAGCGACATTGCCTCGGCGATCGAGGCGCAGAACACGCAGGTTTCGGCCGGCCAGCTTGGCGGCCTGCCGGCGCGCAAGGGCCAGCAGCTCAATGCCACGGTGACGGCCAAGAGCCGGCTGCAGACCGCCGAACAGTTCCGCAACATCATCCTGAAGAGCCAGACCGATGGCTCTCTGGTCCGCCTCAACGATGTCGCCACCGTCGAGCTCGGCGCCGAAAGCTATACGACGCAGGCCAATTACAATGGCAAGCCGGCGGCCGGCGTCGCCGTCAATTTGGCGACCGGCGCCAACGCCATCAACACCGCCGAAGCGGTGCGTTCGACGATCGCCCGGCTGAGCTCGACCTTCCCGCAAGGGGTCGAGGTCGTCTATCCCTACGACACCTCGCCTTTCGTGCGGCTGTCGATCGAGGAAGTGGTCAAGACGCTGGCCGAAGCGATCGTGCTGGTGTTCCTGGTGATGTTCATCTTCCTGCAGAATTTGCGCGCCACCATCATCCCGACGATCGCCGTGCCGGTGGTGCTGCTCGGCACGTTCGGCGTGCTGTCGCTGTTCGGCTATTCCGTCAACACACTGACCATGTTCGCCATGGTGCTGGCCATCGGCCTCTTGGTCGACGACGCCATCGTCGTCGTCGAGAATGTCGAACGCGTGATGCAGGAGGAAGGCCTGTCGCCGAAGGAGGCGACGCGCAAGTCGATGCACGAAATCACCGGCGCGCTGATCGGCATCGCCACGGTGCTTTCGGCCGTGTTCGTGCCGATGGCTTTCTTCGGCGGCTCGACCGGCATCATCTACCGGCAATTCTCGGTGACCATCGTCTCGGCGATGGTGCTGTCCGTGCTGGTCGCCCTTGTGCTGACGCCCGCACTTTGCGCCACCATCCTGCGGCCGCCCAAGGACCACGCGACGCAGACCGGCCCGTTCGGCTGGTTCAACCGTGTCTTCGACCGCGGCACGCTTGCCTACCGCGACGGCTCGCACGGCATCATCAACCGATCCTGGCGCTTCCTCGTCATGTTCCTGGCCATCGTCGTTGCCGTGGGCTGGATGTTTGCCCGGCTGCCGAGCTCGTTCCTGCCGGAAGAGGACCAGGGCATCCTGATCACCAGCGTGCAGCTGCCGGTCGGCGCGACGCAGGATCGCACGGAGCGCGTGCTGGCAGAAGTGACCGACCATTATCTCAACCAGGAGAAGGACGTCGTCGACGGGGTGTTCACCGCCTCCGGCTTCGGCTTCGGCGGCGCAGGGCAGAATGTCGGCATCGCTTTCGTGCGGCTGAAGGATTTCGACCTGCGCAAATCGCCGGCTTCCGCCGCGCAGGCCATCGCCGGCCGGGCGATGGGCGCGTTTTCGAAGATCAGGGACGCGCAGGTCTTCGCGCTCGCGCCTCCCGCCATCCAGGGCTTCGGCAATACCAACGGCTTCGACTTCTACCTGCAGGACGTCAACGGCGCCGGCCATGACGCGCTGATCCAGACGCGCAACCAGCTTCTGGCCCTGGCCGGGCAGAGCAAGGTGCTCGCCAACACAAGGCCCAACGGCCAGGAAGACCAGCCGCAATTCTCGGTCGACATCGACCAGGAGAAGGCCAGCGCGCTGGGCGTCAGCCTGGCCGACATCAACAACACGCTTTCGACCGCCTGGGGCAGCGATTACGTCAACGACTTCATCGATCGCGGGCGGGTGAAACCGGTCTATCTGCAGTCGGACCCGAACTTCCGCATGCAGCCGGAAGATTTGGACAAATGGCAGGTCCGCAACGCCAGCGGCGCCATGGTGCCGTTCTCGGCCTTTGCCTCCAGCCACTGGACATTCGGCTCGCCCAGGCTGGAGCGCTACAATGGTTCGGCGGCGGTCGAGATCCAGGGCGCGGCGGCCACGGGCGTCAGCTCGGGTGCCGCCATGGACGAGATCGACAAGCTCGTCGCGCAACTGCCCGCCGGCTATTCGCACGAGTGGACCGGGCTGTCGCACCAGGAGAAGCTTTCCGGCAACCAGGCGCTGTCGCTCTACGCGATTTCGGCGCTGGTCGTGTTCCTGTGCCTGGCCGCACTCTACGAGAGCTGGTCGATCCCGTTCGCGGTCATGCTGTCGGTGCCGATCGGCATCTTCGGCGCGCTGCTGGCGGCCAGCCTGTTCGGCCAGTCCAACGACGTTTATTTCAAGGTCGGCCTTTTGACCACGATCGGTCTCGCCGCCAAGAACGCCATCCTCATCGTCGAGTTCGCCATCGAGCGGCAAGCCGCCGGGATGGGGCTGGTCGAGGCGACGCTGGAGGCGGCGCGACAACGGCTGCGGCCGATCCTGATGACGTCGCTGGCCTTCATCCTCGGTGTGCTGCCGCTGGCGATCGCCAGCGGTGCGGGCTCGGGCGCGCAGAACTCGGTCGGCATCGGCGTGATGGGCGGCATGATCGCGGCGACGGTGATCGGCGTCTTCCTGGTGCCGCTATTGTTCGTCACGGTGCGGCGCATCTTCAAGGGCAGGGCGGCCAAACCAGATACGGGCGAGACGCCGGTGACGGCCACCCAGCAATAAGGAAAACTTCACATGACAGGTTTGGAACGTGGCTCGGTGGCCGCGAGGCGGCTTCTTGCGCCCATGCTCACCGCTGTCCTGCTCGCGGGATGCGTCGTCGGTCCGGATTATCAGACACCGATAATGGCAATGCCGGCGAATTGGAGCGGCCAGAAGCCGACAAAGCCTGCCCAGCCGGCACGACTGTCAAAATGGTGGCAGCGGCTACGCGATCCCGAGCTGAACACGCTTGTCGAGGAAGCGGTTGCCGGCAATCTCGATGTCGCCACCGCCAAGGCAAAAATCCGCGAGGCGCGCGCCAGCTATCGCCAGAGTGCCGGCACATTGCTGCCTTCGGCCGACGGCTCCGGCTCGGCCTCCCGCAACAAGTCGGCCGAGACCACATCAGGCTCTGACGCCACCTACAGCGAGTACCAGGCCGGCTTCGATGCAAGCTGGGAGCTCGACCTGTTCGGCGCCAACCGGAGGGGCGTAGAGGCCGCGCGCTACGGGCTGAACGCCTCGCAGGAGGAACTGCGCTCGACGCTTCTCACCCTGGTCGGCGATGTCGCTTCCTATTATACCCAGGCGCGCGGCTACCAGGCCCGCATCGCGCTCGCCCGTCGTTCGGCCGCGTCGCAAAGGCAGACCGCCGAACTTACCCGCACCATGGCGCAGGCGGGCACGGCGACCGCCGCCGATGTCGCCAAGGCGATGGGGCAGGCAGCGAGCACCGAAGCCGCCGTTCCGACGCTGGAGGCAAGTTATACGCAGGCCGTGCATCGTCTCGCGGTGTTGGCCGGCCGGCCGCCTGCCTCGCTCAACGAGCGGCTGAAGCGGGTCGCGCCCATTCCTGCACCGCGCCTGCCGATGCCCACCGGAATTCCCGCCGACCTCCTGCTATCGCGGCCCGATTTGCGCATGGCGGAGCGCCAATATGCGCAATATACCGCCAAGATCGGCCAGGCCGAAGCCGCCCGCTATCCATCGGTCAGCCTGACGGGAGACATCAGCACGGCGGCGCTGAAGCTTGGCGATCTCGGCAAGAATTCGTCGATCGGCTGGTCGTTCGGGCCGACGCTGAGTGTGCCGCTGTTCAATGCCGGCCAATTGCAGGCGGCCGTCGAGGTCGCCAAGGCGCAACGCGATCAGTATTTCATCGCTTACCGGTCTTCGGTGCTGACGGCGCTCGAGGATGTCGAGAACGCGCTGGTGCTGTTGTCGCAGGAGCGCATCCGGATCGGCAAGCTCGCCTCGTCCGCGAAGTCCTATGGCGAGGCGGCAAGTCTCGAAGGCACGCTCTACAAGGCCGGCGAGACAAGCCTCCTCGACGTGCTCGACGCCCAGCGCTCGCTCTATTCGGCCGAGGACTCGCTGCTGCAAAGCCGCGTCCTGCTGGCGACCAACTACATCGCCCTCAACAAGGCGCTCGGCGGCGGCTGGGATGGCGCGGTCGACAGCGCCAAGCCGGAGATCGTCGACGTCAAGGCCGGTCCACGGCTGGCGTCGAAGCCGGCCTCCTGAGGCGCTCTCAGGCAGCGGCGTCAATTCGGCAGACACGCCGCCATCGCCGATGCGGGGCGTGAAAATGCGGACTCCATGTTTGGCGATGGCGGGGTGATCGCATCGCTGTTATTGATGGTGCCCACACAGCATAGGCGCCGCAGATGACATCCGATACACAGAAGGCCGAAGCGGTCGGGCAGCTGCTCGAAACGCCGGACCTTGCCAGCGCGCTCGAAAGCGAACAGTTCAAGAAGTTCCTCGACCAGGTGCCGATCGCCATTGCCGTCTCGGACCTGGG
This sequence comes from Mesorhizobium sp. M7A.F.Ca.US.006.04.2.1, assembly GCF_004022915.1. Classification (NCBI taxonomy): domain Bacteria; kingdom Pseudomonadati; phylum Pseudomonadota; class Alphaproteobacteria; order Hyphomicrobiales; family Phyllobacteriaceae; genus Mesorhizobium; species Mesorhizobium sp. M7A.F.Ca.US.006.04.2.1. The sequence continues at coordinate 6,647 of NZ_RZQA01000046.1, read as the reverse complement.
TTCGAAGGAGCGTGTCGTCTATGCCAATCCGGAATTCGAGAAACTGTCCGGCCTCAAGGCGGCGATGCTCGCTCGCCAACACTGGGCGGCGCTTTCCGGCACCGGCCTGCACAAGCAGAAGGACCGGCCGCTGTTCGAGGCCGTGGTCGAGGACACTGATTTCATCGGCACGTTCCGGCTGGAGCGGAAGGAAGGCCAACCGACTATCGTCGACGTCTATTCCAACGTCATCGAGGACGACAATGGCAAGGCCTGCTTCCGGCTGGTGGCGCTGGTCGACGTTTCGGCCCATGGCGAAACCGAAGATGCGCGATCGATCGACGAGCGCATCCGTGAGAAGGACACGCTGCTGCGCGAACTCCAGCACCGGGTGAAGAACAATCTGCAGATGATCACCGCGCTGATCCGGATGGAGACGCGCAACGCGGCCGAACCGGACCAGAAGCGTTTCGAGAGGCTGGCGGGGCGCGTCGATGCGCTGGCGATCCTCTACCAGACGCTGTCGGGGGACGATGGCAAGGATGAGGTCGATCTTGGTGTCTATCTCAGCCAGATCGCGTCGGCGGTCATGAACTCGCATGCGGTCGAGGGCATCCGCCTCGACATGAAGGTCGACACCTATCCGGTGTCGATCAATGTCGCCATGCCGACCGGGCTGGTGGTGAACGAACTTTTGACCAATGCGCTCAAACATGCCTTCCAGGGGCGCGACGGCGGTACGATCACGCTGCACAGCATCGTTGACGGCGATGGCTGCCGCATCGTGGTCGCCGATGACGGCATTGGCCTGCCGGACGGCGAGAGCTGGCCCAAGCGCGGCAAACTCGGCGCGCTGATCGCCCGCTCGCTGACCGAGAATGCCAAGGCGGAGTTCGACGTGACGTCGAGCGCCGGCGAGGGCACGCGGGTGACCATCCTGTTCAAGCGCTCGGCTGCCACCGCAGCTTAGCGCGCGCGGGAGCCAAGCGGCATAGGTGGCCGTCTCCGCTTGGCTGATCTTCGACCTACTCATGACGGCCTTGCCTTCCCCGCTATCTCCCCTCGCGTCAATGCCCCTACTCCAGCGGCAGGGTAGGGTGAAACCCAGGTGCATCGATGCCAGTCGCAAGCCGCGCTTTGCCGTGCTTGACAGGCTTAATTAATTTATTAACATTAGAAAATAATAGGGAGGAAGAATGGGCGCGCACCACGGAGCGATCCTGCGAATCCTGCGCGACGACGGTCCGCAGTCGCGCGCCGAACTGGCGCGGCGCACCTCGCTGTCGCCCACCGCCCTGACCCATCTGACGGCCCATCTCCTGCGGGAAGGCACCGTGGTCGAGCTCAACCAGGCCACTGCCGGCGATGCACCCGTCGGCCGGCCGGCGATCGGCGTCGCGCTGGTGCCCGACGCCCTGTCCGTGGTTGGCGTGCACATTGGCGCGGGAACGATCGACGCGACCATCACCGACCTCAGGGCCGCCTCGAAAGCCATGGCCTCGCAGCATTTCGACACCGCCACCAGCGAACCCGCCGCGGTGATCGGCATGGTGGTGCGGATCGTCGAGCAATTGATCAAGAAGACCGGCGTCGACCGTTCGCGCCTGATCGGCCTGGGGCTCGGCGTGCCGGGACCGGTGGACACCAAGCGCCGCCGCAACCTGCAGTCGGTCAATTACGACTGGAAGGACGTGCCGTTCGCCGACGAACTCGAAACGGCGCTGCGTATGCCGGTGGTGGTCGAGCACAATGTCAGCGCGATGGCGCTGGCGGAATCGCGCTACGGCATCGGGCGCGACACGACCGCGCTGCTCTACATCTATCTGCGCACCGGCCTCGGCGCCGGCCTGGTGATCAACGGCATGCCGTTCCGTCCCGGCGGCTACGGGGCCGTCGAGCTCGGCCATGTCCAGGTGGTCGAGGATGGCGAGCGTTGCGCCTGCGGCAATGCGGGCTGCCTGGAGACATTCCTGTCCGAACGCGCGCTGGCCCGCGCCGCCCATATCGACACGCCTCATCCCAGGCGCCTGCTGGCCGCGGTGGAGAAATACCCCGACGTCTGGAACGCGGCGCTCCGGCATCTGACGACGGCCATAGCGACGGCGACCAATTTGCTCAATCCCGATCTGATCGTCTTTGGCGGTCACCTGGCCGAAGCCCCGGAAAGCTTCATCGATCATATAAGGCGGGGCGTTCCGCCACGCGTCCTGCCGCCGATGCGCGACGTGCTGCGGGTCGAGCGGTCGAGCCTTGGCCCAGGTGCCGGCGCCATCGGTGCTGCTGCGGCGGCGCTCGACCATTTTTTCTATTCGGGGGTGTCGCGATGAGCGAAGCGTCGAAGACGACACGCTCCGGCGGCGGCTCGAACGAGGATCGGGGTATCGACTATCGCGGTCTCGCGCTCAATCTCTGCGGTCTCGTCGCCGGCATCGCCATCTGGTGGGTGCTGACGGCGGGCGGCGCGGTGGGCCTGCCGCCACCGCCACAGGTTGCGTCCAGGTTTATCGATCTGATCGCAAACGGGCAGCTCGCCACCGACATCACGTCGAGCCTGGCTCGGGTGATGACCGGCTTTCTCCTCGGCGTCATCCTGGCGATCCCGGTCGGCTTCGTCATGGGCTGGTACAAGGTCGCGCGCTCGCTTATCGAGCCGTATCTGCAGTTCTTCCGCATGATCCCACCGCTGGCCATCATTCCGCTGGCGATCGTAACGATGGGCATCGACGAGACGCTAAAGGTCTTCGTCATCTTCCTGGCCTCCTTCCTGGCCAGCGTCGTCGCCACCTATCAGGGCGTCATCAGCGTCGACAAGACGATGATCAACGCCGCGCGCGTGCTCGGCGCCAAGGACATGACCATCTTCCTGCGCGTCATCATTCCCGCATCGACGCCGTTCATCCTGGTCGGCGTGCGCATCGGCCTCGGCTCGGCCTGGGCGACGCTGGTGGCCGCCGAACTGATCGCCGCGCAGACCGGCCTCGGTTTCCGCATGCAGCAGGCGCAACTCTACTACGACCTGCCGACCATCTTCGTCAGCCTGATCACCATCGGCCTTCTCGGCCTTGCCATGGATCGCATCCTTTTGGTGATCGAGCGCCGGCTGACCGTCTGGCAGGAGCGCGTGTGATGCCGCCCAAGATCGTCTTCGACAAGGTCACGCGCCGGTTCGACCTCAAGGACAATGCCTTCGTCGCGCTTGACCGGCTGTCGCTCGACATCGCCGACGGCGAATTCGTCACCGTCGTCGGTCCGTCCGGCTGCGGTAAGTCGACCGCGCTCAACATCGCGGCCGGCCTGCTGAAGCCGAGCGAGGGCACCGTGCTGGTCGATGGCAAGGCGGTCGAGGGGCCGGGTCCGGAGCGCGGCATGATCTTCCAGCAATACGCGCTGTTTCCCTGGCTCACCGTACGCCAGAACGTCGAGTTCGGGCTGCGCATCAAGGGCGAGGAAGCTTCGCGCCGCCGGCAGATCGCCGAGCGTTTCATCGATCTCGTCGGCCTTGGCGACTTCGCCGACGCGCTGCCGAAGACGCTTTCGGGCGGCATGAAGCAGCGTTGCGCGATCGCCCGGGCCTATGCGGTCGATCCCTCGATCCTTTTGATGGACGAGCCCTTCGGGGCGCTCGACGCACTGACCCGCGTGCAGCTCCAGGACCAGTTGCTCGACACCTGGAGCCGGGAGCGGCGCACCGTGATGTTCATCACCCACGATGTCGACGAGGCGGTCTACCTCGCCAACCGCGTCATCGTCATGGCGGCGCGGCCCGGCAGGCTGCAGGAGATCATCGAAGTCGGCCTGCCTTACCCAAGAACCGAGGAAATCCGGCTTTCGGCGGAGTTCATGAGCATCCGCAACCGCGTCTGGCAAGCCGTTTACCACCAGTAACAGTGACAGGAGGAGAGTATGGTGACACTGACAAGACGTAACCTCATCGCATCATCGGCGGCACTTGCCGCGTTCGCTGCCTCTGGCATCCCTGCCGGAGCGGCGGGAACGGCGGCACGCATCGGCTACAACGGCGACTTCTGGGGCGCCAGCGTGGCCGGCGTCGCGGCCGACCAGGGCTTCTATGCCAAGCACGGCGTCGATGCCGATATCAAGGTCTTCACCAACGGCCCCATCCAGGTCCAGGCGCTTGGCGCCAACAGCCTGGAATTCGGCTATCTCGGACCGGGCGCGCTGTGGCTGCCGGCGAGCGGCAAGGCCAAGATCATCGCCGTCAACGATGTCGGTTTCTCGGACCGGGTGATCGCCCAAGCCGGCATCACGTCCATCGCCGGCCTCAAGGGCAAGAAGGTCGCGATCGCGGCCGGCACCTCGGGCGACATGCTGTTGCGGCTGGCGCTGCGCAAGGCCGGTATGGCGATGACCGACCTCGACATCGTGCAGATGGACCCGAGCACCATCGTGGCGGCCTTCGCCTCCAAGCAGGTCGACGCGGCCGGCATCTGGTATCCGTTCGTCGGCATCATCCAGAAGAGCGTTCCCGATCTGATGGAGCTGGCCAAGAACGACGACTTCTATCCGCAGACCACATTTCCGAGCGTCTTCATTGCCCGCAACGATTTGGTCGAGGGCAATCCCGATCTCGTCCGCAACGTGGTGCGCGCCATCAAGGACGCGCAGGATTTTCGTGCCGCCAACCAGGACAAGGCGATCGAGATCACCTCCAAGCTGCTCGGCATTCCGGCCGACCAGTTGAAGACGGAGGCCGGCTATGGCCGCTTCATGACCTCGGCCGAACTGATCAAGCTGACCAAGGACGGCACCGTGAACGGCTGGTTCTCGACGATGAACGACCTGTTCAAGACCTTCGGCAAGCTCGAGACCTCGCTCGATCCCAAGGACTATTATCTGGGCGATCAATACATTTCGGCCTGACGGCCATCTTGAAATCGCCCCTTGCAAACCGCAAGCCCCGGCAGCGAACCGGGGCCTGTTTCCTGACAATCACAGCAGCGACGAGCCATCCATGAACGTTCTCTACATCGACATCGACAGCCTCAGGCGCGACCACCTCGGCTGCTACGGCTATCATCGCAACACCTCTCCCGTCATCGACAGCCTTGCCGGCGAGGGCATCCGCTTCGAGAACGTCTATGTGTCCGATGTGCCTTGCCATCCGTCGCGCACGGCGCTGTGGAGCGGCCGCCACGGAATGCGGACCGGCGTGGTCGGCCATGGCGGCACCGCCTGCGAGCCGTTCCGCGAAGGCGCCGAGCGAGCCTGGGCCGGCACCTTCTACGAGGAAGGCTGGATGCGGGCGCTGCGCGATCTTGGCTACCACACCACGACCATCAGCAGTTTTGGCGAACGGCATGGCTGCTGGCATTGGTATGCCGGCTTTAACGAGATCATCAATCCCGGCAAGGCCGGCATGGAGAACGCCGACGAGGTTTCGGGCCTGGCGATCGACTGGCTGAAGCGCAATGGCTCGGCAAAAAAGTGGTTCCTGCATGTCAATGTCTGGGACCCGCATACACCCTATCGCGCGCCGGACGCTTTCGGCGACCCCTTCGCCGACCAACCGCTTCCCGACTGGATGACCAGGGCGGTATTCGAGAAGAGCCATGCTGGCTACGGCCCGCACAGCCCGCAGGAACCCTCGGGCTTCGACGTCGAGCCGGGCGGATCGAAATACCGGCGCATGCCGTCGCCGATCAGCGACATGGACACCGTCAAGGCCTGGTTCGACGGCTACGACACCGGCGTGCTCTATGCCGATTATCATGTCGGTCTCATCGTCGAGGAGTTGAAGCGGCAAGGCCTGTTCGACGACACGATCATCGTCATCGGCGCCGATCATGGCGAAAACCTCGGCGAGCTCAACGTCTGGGGTGATCATCAGACGGCCGACGAATTCACCTGCAACGTGCCGCTGGTCATCCGCTGGCCCGGCGCCGAGGACATGCGCGGCGTCAATGGCGGCCTTCACTATCATTTCGACTGGGCCGCCACGCTGATCGACCGGCTCGGCGGCAACGTTCCGGCGCTTTGGGACGGGCGCTCCTTTGCACCGGCGCTTGCCGCGAAGGAGGAAGGTGGCCGCGATTTCCTGGTGCTGAGCCAGGGTGCGTGGGCGGTACAGCGCGGCGTGCGGTTCCGGCTCGGCGGGGCCGACTGGCTGATGCTGCGCACCTATCATGACGGCTACAAGGATTTCGGCCCGGTCAGCCTGTTCAATCTGAGTGAGGATCCGCATGAGCAGCATGATCTCTCAGGCTCCCGAAGCGATGTGGTCGATCATGCCAGCCGGCTGCTCGAGGACTGGCGCAGCGCCATGGCCATCCGCAGCGACAGCGATGTCGACCCGCTGGTGACGGTGATCCGGGAAGGCGGGCCGTTCCATTGCCTTGGCGAGTTGCCGGCCTATCTCGAAAGACTGCGCCGGACCGGCCGCACCGATGCGGCAGCGGCCCTCGAGCAGCGCCACCCGGCACCGCCGCCACGGCGCAAATCCCTGAACTGACCGGCCGGCGGCACTTGGCCGTGCCCTAGCAGCCAGTTGCCGCTGCCTCACGACAGGCCGGCCGGTTCGCCCTATCTCCATGCCGCCGGTCGGGTTTGGACCCGGCGATATGGAGGATGGGATCACGTGACACCGACGCCGATTGCCCGTCGCGAAGCGGCGCCCTTGCCTGTCGCAGCACTGATGGGCGGCATGGTTT
>NZ_RZQA01000469.1:0-5100 GCF_004022915.1 Mesorhizobium sp. M7A.F.Ca.US.006.04.2.1 | reverse complement strand
CTTCCTCATCGCGCTGCGAGAGAAAGGCTTTCGCGTTACGGCGGTCTCGAGCGGTTCTCCCGTACCGTTTTTAAGGCATGACATTTCGCATCACAGGTTTTCCTTCGACCGGTTTGCATCTGGCGGCGGGGAATGGCGTGCTCTCGGAACGATGCGCCGATTGATGCGGGAGCTTCGGCCCGACATCATCCAGAGTTTCGACACCAAGCCAAATCTGTTGACGCCCCTTTCCATGCGGGGAACAGTTCCGGTTATTCGCACCATCAACGGGCTGGGCTGGACGTTCTCATCTCTGGCGCCTCGCGCTTTGGCCCTGCGTCCGGTCTATTGCGCGCTGCAATGGCTCGCGTCTTCGTGGACGGCGGCGACCGTTTTCCAAAATCGTGATGACCAACTGTTCTTCGAGCGCTTTCGGCTGACCGGTCGCGGAAGCTCGCGACTGATACGCAGTTCCGGAATCGATGTCGATGCGTTCGCAACGGTGCGCCATCTCGGGTCCTCGGCAACGAAGATGCGTAGGGAACTCGGCCTCCAGTCCGCCGAAGTGGTGATCTTTGTCGGCCGCTTGACCCGTCAGAAGGGTGTGGGAACCCTCCTCGAGGCGGTTCCTCGCGTCGTGGCCGAAAGACCAGCAGCACGATTTGTGCTTGTCGGCCCGCGAGAATCCGAAGGCTCATTCGCAATCGACAAGTCCGAGATCGACCGGCACGCATCTCATGTGCTGGCCTTGGGTCCACGACGCGATGTCGCTGATCTCCTTGGCATGGCCGATGTATTCGCCTTTCCCACCCAGTATCGCGAAGGAGTACCGCGTGTGTTGCTGGAAGCGGGGCTTTCGGGACTGCCAATCGTGGCTTCCAGGATGCCAGGCTGCAGAGACGTCGTCGAAGACGGGTGGAATGGCTACCTGGTTGCACCGCATGACGCCGATGCCCTTGCCTCGCGAACAATAGACTTGCTGTCCGACCGCGCTGGGGCAAAGGCAATGGGCGTCCGTTCCGCTGAACTTGTGCGGGAGCGATTTGCCCTGCCGTTGGTGGTCGATCAGTACTGCGACCTGTACGAAAACACACTCCGCGCGGGGCTTCCGCGACCGCTCCCTGCTGTCGCACTTGAGGGCAGCCTCGCAGATCACCGGGGCGGAGCACGTCAATGATCCGGGACGCCTTGCTCGCCCTGGGAGTTGCGATGTCCTACGCGACGCAACTGGCCGTTCCGGGATTGCCGCTCGGCTATGGCGAATTGTTCATCGCGATCTGGATCGTTCTGGCGATTGGACGAATATTCGCCGGGGGTCGTCTCCAGGTCACACCCGCTTTTGTCCAACTGGCGAGCTTCTGGCTGATCTTGTCGCTGGCTTTGGGAATCGGCACGATCGTCGGCTACCTGACCACCGTCCTTTACTTGACCGGGCTGGTACATGACCTGATGGCCTACATGCTGCTGGCCGGCTTCACATGCCTGGCGGCCGCGGAGCCCGACGCCGATCGTCACCTTCGCCGCAGTGCCTGGTGGGTGATCGCCATCGCCAATGGAAGCTTCGTAATTCAGCTGGGATTGGCATTTGGGGTAGCCCACCAGCCCGGCGTCGACCCCTGGTTCTGGGACAGATTCCGTGGCTGGTCCGAGAACCCGAACCAACTTGCGCTCTATTGCGCGCTTTTTGGCCCCCTGGCTTTGCACCTTGCCACGACCACCCGTAACCCATGGCGCCGTTTGCTCGCATTCTCCAGCCTGATCCTGACCTTTTATGTCGGCCGGCTGACGAAGAGCGACACCTATCTCTACACCAGTATCCTGAGCTGCCTCGTCTTTCTCGGATTGCGGCTTCGTGCATGGATCGCAACAAGCGGTCGCGCCAGCCTGCCCCGCTTGTCAGCAATTGTGCTGTTGGCGGGTTCCTTGCCTTTAGCGCTGGCGATGACGCCCTACGCGCTCACCGAAGAGGCCAGCGTCGCCCATTTTGCCAAGAGCCTTACCAAGGACCAGGGTGGGGAAGCGACACTCGAAACGTTCGAACTCCGGCTCTATCTGTGGCAGGACGCGGTGGAAACGGGGTTGAAATCCGGGTCGCTGGGATTGGGCCCTGGGCCTCACCTCGAGCGCCCGCCCGTCGCCGACCGTCAATTTCTGCAGCGACCTTTCGAGGCCCATAATACCGTTCTTGACCTTTACCTGCAGGGCGGATTGCTTGCGGTGATGGCATTGGTCTGGATCGTGGGAGCCGCAATGTCGGTTGCCTGGCGAGCGGGCTTCGACGCGCTGCTGGTGCTCGGTGCGTCGACGATAATCTTCAGCATGCCTCACCTGATCATCCGCCATCCGATCGTGTGGTTTTCGCTGGCTTTCTGCCTCGTTGCCGGAAATCCGACCGCACTTCGGCGGCAACTTGCCGAGCCCAGGGTGCCCTAAATGTGTGGGATCGCCGGAATTCTATTGGCTTCCGATGCCACAGACATAAAGCCGCTCCAAGCGATCGGGCGGATGACCGCATCGCTGCGTCACCGGGGCCCGGATGGCGAAGGGCTCTGGGCCGATCGCGAGGCTGGAATCGCATTGGGCCACAGGCGATTGGCAATTGTCGACCTGTCAGCCGCCGGGCACCAGCCGATGCATTCTGCCAGCGGCCGGTACGTGATCACCTTCAACGGTGAGATATACAATTTTCGCGATTTGCGTTGCGAACTCGAGGGTGCGGGCCAAACCTTTCAAGGTGCCAGCGACACCGAAGTGATGCTCAGCGCAATCGAGCATTGGGGGCTTGAGACCGCCCTCACACGCTTTGCCGGAATGTTCGTGTTCGCATTGTGGGATCTGAAGACAAGAAGCCTGCATCTGGCCCGTGACAGGATGGGCAAAAAGCCCCTCTATGTTGCTTCGACCCGAGACGCATTGGTTTTCGCCTCTGAGCTGAAGGCGATCAACACCTTTCCGGGCTTTTCTCCCGACCTTGATCTTGATGCCGCGGCGGCAATGCTTTCAACGGGATGGGTGCCGGACCATCTCTGTATCTGGCGAGGCGTGTTCAAACTGCCGCCTGGTTCCGTCCTTTCCGTCACCGCGGCGAATTATGCCGAAGACCGCAGCGCGGACCGTCTTTCGCAACGCGTTCACCGCTGGTGGTCACTGGCTGACGTTGCAGCCGATGGGCGACGGAACCCCGCTACCGGCACCGACGACGATCTGGTTGACGAACTGGACAACCGGCTTCGGCTGGCCGTGCGGGAACGCATGATCGCCGACGTCCCTCTGGGCGGCTTCCTGTCGGGCGGGATCGACAGCTCAGCCGTGATCGCCCTGATGCAGGCTCAATCCTGCAAGCCGGTTCGCAGTTTCACGATCTCGTTCGCAGAGGGCGGCTTTGATGAAGCTCCATACGCAGCGGCTGTTGCCCGTCATCTGGGTACCGACCACTCCGAACTTCACCTCTCGCCCAGCGCCGCACGTGACGTCATTCCCGAGTTGCCGCAGGTCTGGGATGAACCCTTCGCCGATGAATCGCAGATACCGACCTTGCTCGTTGCCAGGCTCGCTCGTCAGCACGTCACCGTAGCGCTGTCGGGCGACGGCGGTGACGAATGCTTCGCAGGATACGGCCGCCACTTCATGGCGGAGCGGTTGAAACGACACCTGCGTCTGCCCCGACACCTGCGCCGAACCTTGGCGGCAGGGGCAGGTTTTTTCGCACGCGCCGGACGCGACGATGTCATCGGCAAACTGCCACTCTCTGCGAGCGCGAGGCATTTTATCCGGAGCGACCGGATGGAACGTCTCGCCCGGCTGCTCACGGCATCGAATGAAGACGAATTGTTTCAGCGGCTGGCGCGGCCACAGGCTGAAAACCTGGGACGTCAGCGGCCCACCGAACCAATCTACGGCTACGGCGGTCCGCCGCTTGACGACCTGCTCTCCCGTCTTCTGTGCGATGACATGGAGGGATACTTGCCCGGCGATATCTTGGTGAAGCTGGACCGTGCCACCATGGCCAACAGCCTTGAGGGCCGGTGTCCTCTGCTCGACCACCGCGTTGTCGAATTCTCCTGGCGGCTGCCATCCAACATGAAAGTTCGTGATGGCGCCGGCAAATGGATCCTTCGTCGATTGCTACGCCGGTATCTCCCGCAGCACCTGATCGAGCGTCCGAAACAGGGCTTCGATGTCCCTATCGCAGCATGGCTGCGGGGTCCGCTGCGCAACTGGGCCAGCGATCTTCTCGCCGACATGCGAGCAGAAAGCAGTGACGTATTGGACGCTGCGAAGATCGACGCCTGCTGGCGCGATCACATTGATGGCCAGAACCGCTCGCGCGAATTGTGGTCCGCGTTGATGTTCCAGGCCTGGCGGAGCCAAGCCAACCGGCAAGCACAGCAAACCGGCCCAATTCATGAACCCGATCTGGCAGGAGTATAAAATGGTAGGTTCCGCAATCAGCCCGATCCAGCTGCCACGGATCAATCAACCACCAGCACCGGTTCTCGAAGGCAGAGTGCACGTGCGGTCATTGCGCGAATATGTCGAGCCGCCCACCGCGTCGCGCCAACTCTTCGTGATTCTGGCAAGGCGAAAATGGTCTATTGTTGCCTTCGCTGTGTTGGGCGGGCTGCTGGCGGGGTTGCTTGGAAGTCTTCGCCCGGTTCTCTACGAAGCAACTACTCAGCTTATCATCGACGCCCCATCGCGCGGTTCACTGCCCGTCGGCGCCCCGTCTTCGCAGGACCTCGTCGATTCAAGCATAGATGACCACATCACGATGCTATCGTCGCAAGACCATCTGCGCCGCGTCATGGCGGCACTGCGCAAGACAGGTGCGGCTGAAACCGGACAGGACAATTCCGCTAGCGGGAATTCCCGGCTTGAGCCGTCTGCCATCCCTCCCCCGAGGACACGCTCGCTTGCCGGTGGTCTACTGGACCGACTGTGGCCAGGAGCGGACAAAACAATCAGCGATTCACAAGCCGAGGATGCCTCCGAATTGAGAGCCTTGCGGCAAGGAATGCGGGTCGGGCAGGAGCTGCGATCGAGAGTAGTCTCCGTCGCTTTCGCCGATGACAGTCCCGCGCGGGCGGCGCTCGTGGCCAACACATTCGCTCAGGTCTATGT
>NZ_RZQA01000468.1:0-5121 GCF_004022915.1 Mesorhizobium sp. M7A.F.Ca.US.006.04.2.1 | reverse complement strand
CGCCGTGGATGCCCATGCCGATCTCCATCTCGTCCGGACCGATCTCGAAATTAGGCCGGCGGGTCTGCGGCAGCGAACAGGGCGACAGCGCCACGCCCATGGTGAAGGTGTGGTCGTTGGCCTTGCCGGCGATGCGCTCGCATTCGTCGAACGACAACATCCGGTCGCAGGCGGCGCCGGCCGCCTTGAAGATGAAGAAATTGCCGGCGACACCGCGCCTCTTGTGCCGCTGGTCGCGCGGTGCCGAGGCAACGTCGTCGGTGCTCAGCACCGTGCGCACCTCGATGTCGTCCATCGCCGCCATCTCGGCCGCCATGTCGAAATTCATCACGTCGCCGGCATAATTGCCGTACATGAACAGCACGCCGGCGCCGCCGCTGACCGCCTTGGCGCATTCGAGGATCGGGTCCGGCGGTGGCGAGGCAAAGACATTTCCGATGGCCGCCGCGTCGGCCAATCCCTTGCCGACGAAGCCGAGAAAGCTTGGCTCATGGCCCGAGCCGCCGCCAATGACGAGGCCCACCTTGCCCTGGCGCGGCCCGTCGCGGGCGACGATGGAGCGTGGGCTACCCTCCACGCTTTTGAGATGGCGGGGATGCGCTGCCAGGATGCCTTCCAGCATCTCGTCGACGGCGCGGTTGCCATCGTTGATGATCTTCTTGGTCTGCACCCGGCATCCTCCCGACTTCGGCATTTTCGCAGATAATACCGGGTGTTACCGGGATTTCCACCCGGCAAGGCGTATTTCGCGCGTTGAGATGTTCCCACCGGCCAGCACCTGGACGCAGGCGCTGGCTGTTTCAACCGCCGAGGCCGTCGCGGATGGCTGAGAAATAGCGATCGGTCCCGACCTGGCCGCCCTTGAGCGCGACCTCCAGTCCGTCGATCGCCTTGACGCGCGAGTGGGCAACGCAAAGCGGGGAACCCGGCGAAGCGGGCAGCGGCATGCGAATTGTCAGGGCATCGACACCCATCTCGCCGAGTGCGTGGCTCGACGTGTCGCCGCCTGCAATGACCACGCGACGCAGGCTCTGTTCCACCGTCAGGTTGCGAAGGATTTCTCCGAGGCCGCGGCCAAGCCTGTGGCGGGCGCCTTCCTCCCGGTCGATTTCGGCGCCCCTGTCGGCAGTGGGGCCAAGCGCGGTGTAGAGGATGACGCTGCGCCCGGCTTGCAGACTGGCACGGCCGCTTGCCGTTACGCGCGCGATCACCTGCTGTGAGGCCTCCGAAACCAGATCGACGGGATCGACCTCGATGCCGTCGAAACCGTCGGTCAGGGCATGCCGGATCTGCCGTTCGGTGGTCGGCGAGCAACTGCCCGACACGACGGCTATCCGCTCGGCTGCGCCCGGTAGCGTGAAGCCATGTCCGGCGCTGACGATGCCATTCGACGCCCATTCGGCCAGCAATGCATACTCGATCCCGGATGAGCCGACGACAAAAGAGCCGCCGGGCTCGCGAACGCGCCAGATCTCCTTGCCGGCCAGAGCCTGCGTTTCCAGATTGTCGATATCGACAAGCACGATAGCGGTGCCGTTTCCGGTCAGGCGATCGAACGCCGCCGACCGCGACGCGGACTGCAACGTCGCAAGATCGATCAGCCCGGAGCTCAGCGCCGTCTGCCGCGACAGATGGATCAGCAGATCGGACTCATCCATTGGCGTCGTCGGGTGACGGCTCATCACCGGGTGGCGATCAATGCGGAAATATTGGTCGCGATAGGCCGCGAACAGATGGCCGAAAGCGGTATAGCGCTTGAGCTGCGGCGCGCCGACCAGCAGCGGCACGCTATCCTGCGCGAACACCGAGCGGCCGACCTCGATGGCTCGGCCGATGCTGCCGATCGTCGGGCTGGAATCGAAGGTCGAGCAGACCTTGTAGTGGCAAATCTCGGCGTTAAGCGTCTTCAGCCAGGCGAAGGCATCGCGCAGATGCGTGTCCATCCATTGCGGCGTCTCACTGCGGCTGGTGCCGGCCAGCCCTATCGCCCGGCAATGGCCAAACCGGGACAGCAGGGCCGCGTCCGGCTGGCGCATGAACAGCACGGTCGGCACGCCACCGAGCTCGAGCGCCTCCATGACATCGGTCGAGCCGGTCAGGTCGTCGCCATAATAGCTGAGAAGCAGGTCCTGCATCGTCTCAGGCTGCCTTGCCGTCGCCGAATTTTTCGATCGACCGCGCCAGTTCGGGATGGTTCAAGGCGAAGTCGGCCAGCGGAATGCCGTCGACCGCCGCTTGCCAGGCTTGCTGCACGGCACGTACGCCGGCGCCCGGTCCGTCCGGATGGCTGACGATGCCGCCGCCGCAGAGATAGAGAAGATCCACGGTCCGGCCGGTTCGTGCATATGTCTCGGGCGCCTGACCGCCCCACTGGCCGGAACCTGCCACCGGTAATGCGCAGTCCCCAGGCGAAAAGATCGGCGTCGTCACCGCCTTGAAGGATTCGACGAAAGAGTCATCCGGCTCCCAGTATTTCGAGGCGATGCCGTTGATCTGGAACTGGTCGACGCCGAGCAGTCGCCAGAATTGCTGCCAGACCTTGAAGTCCATGCCGAGGCCGGGGTGACGGGTGAGGATGTCCCAGCCGTTGCGATGAGCATGCAGCACCAGGCCGGAGCGTTTTCTCAGGAATGCCATGCCGCCAAAGCCGATCGAATTGATGTTGATAACAGCACAATTGCCGCCGGCCTTCGCCACCAGATCGTGGTTGCGCATCATCTCGTCCGGATCGGCGTGCGAAATGCCGAAGGCATACATCACCTTCTTCCCGGTCTTCTGCTCGTGATCGAGGATCAGCGGCATGATTGCCTTCACCCGTTCCGACAGGGGCGAATAGGCCGGGCTCATCAGCTTCTCGTCATCCTTGATGAAGTCGACGCCGGCGGCGATCAGTTCCGCCACCATTGCCGCCGTCTCGTGCGGCCGCAATCCCAGCGCCGGCTTGACGATCGTGCCGATGATCGGGCGGTCAGTCACATTGGTCAGCCGGCGGCTGCCGGCGACACCGAACTGTGGGCCGGGATGTGCCCCGCGATACTCCTCCGGCAATTTCATGTCGACGACGCGAATCCCGGTAAGGCCCTTGATCGAATAGGTGCCGCCGATGGCAATCGTCATCAGCGCCGAAAGGTCGGTGCCGATGGCATCGAACGGAAAGGCGATGTTGACATCGGCGCGCCTGAACGGCCCCTTACCGTCATTGGGAAGCGACGGCCCCTCGGCATCGGGCAGAGGCCGAATCGCCAGCACACGCGCCGCCACCCGGGCCTTCAGTTCCTCGGTCTCGCCGGGCAGCGCTACGAAGGTGCCGGTGGACTGATCGCTGGCGATCTTGGCCGCCAGCGCTTCGATGCTTCCAGGCGTTTCGATGCGGTAGGTGAGGGTGATCATGGTCCGCTGTCTCAAGCCGAGGCGTTCGAAAAAGGTTCACTGGTGTTTCAAATCTGGTATAATGAGTACATAAGTATTGCAAGTCATATCCGGCAGCGGGATCGACAGACGGCAATTCCGGGAATTGTGGCGGCAGTGTTAGATAGGGCCGGGTCAAGGGAGTGATTCGCGGCGATGAACCGTTCGGAACCGATTGTCCGGCGCAAGCTTTCCGATGAGGTCTTCTTGCGGCTGAAGCGCCTGATCACCAGCGGCGAGCTGATGCCAGGCGACGACATGCCCTCGGAGCGCGAGCTGATGGAGCGCTTCGAGGTCGGCCGCCCCGCGATCCGCGAGGCGATGCAGGCGCTGAGCAATATGGGGCTGGTTGCGATCTCGCATGGCGAACGCGCCAAGGTGCTGCAACTCACCGCCAAGTCGATCATCAAGCAGGTCGACGGCGCCGCCAAGATCATCCTGTCGTCATCGAAAGACACGCTGGAGCACCTAAAGACCGCGCGCATCTTCTTCGAGCGCGGTATGGTCAGGGAAGCCGCCGAAAAGGCCACCGCCGAGGATGTGCTGCGGCTGCGGGCCACCGTTGCCGAACAGCGCGGCTTTCGCGGCGATTCCGAAGCCTTCATCTCCGCCGACATGAAGTTCCATACACAGATCGCCGCGATCTCCGGCAACCCGATCTATGTCGCCGTCAGCGAGGCGATGCTCGGCTGGCTGAAGGAATACCACACCGAAATGCTGATCTGGACCGGCAAGGAAAAGTTCACGCTCACCGAGCACGAAGAGATCATAGGCCGCATTGAACTGAAGGATGCGGACGGCGCCGAGAAGGCGATGATCAAGCATCTAGAACGCTCGCGCGCGCTCTACGTGATGAACTCCGAAAAATAACGTCAGTCGATCCGGACGATCTCGTAAGGCGTCATCACGAGATGGCCTCGGCCAAAAGCTGAAATGTCGACCTGCACGTCGTCCGCCGTCAGGTTCGCCAGCCACACGACAGTGTCGCCCGAGGCCGAGCGTCCAGCCAGCGCCAGCACCTTGGTCTCATCGCTCGTCCTTGCCGCCACATGCGCAAGGCCGGCCAGTTCGCAAAGCCCCTTGATGGCTCTGAAGAGCGGCCGGGGCGATCCTTCCGCGACGGGTTCTCCGGATGACGCCAGCACGCCGAACGGTCCGGTGAAGCTGGAGAGCGTGAGCTGTTCCAGCCCAGCGGCTGCGACGCGCGCGGCATAGCCGACCGTCCAAGCCGCCGCGAACTGGCCGGCATGGCGCGGATCGCTGTCGGCCATGGCAATGCGCTGTCCCCCGGGATTGGGTTTGGTCGCTCCGCCATAAGGGTTCTGCCGCATGGCAATCGTCGATGGTCCGATCCGGTAGGGTTTTGCCCCGAAGATTGCCCGTGCCGATTGGGTGATGAAAGGCAGCGCCTCCAGTGACTGCATGACGCTGAGATCGTCGGCGGCATGCACGATCGGGCAAGTGCAGTGGGTGACGAAATCGAGCTGGTCTGCCGGCACGCGCTTGCGGTTGAGTTCGGTGAAATAGCTGAACATGCCGCCGCCGAGGCGGATACCGGGGAATGCCCGCCGCGCTGCCGCATAAACGTCGTCGAGCGGCGGGCATTCCGGCCACGCGCTGCCCGGCGGCGTCGACTGCCGATCGACCGACGGCGACACGGCAATGGCCGAGAGTTTCAGCCCGGCCCGGCGAACCAGGTCGGCGACGCCGGAC
>NZ_RZQA01000467.1:0-5137 GCF_004022915.1 Mesorhizobium sp. M7A.F.Ca.US.006.04.2.1 | reverse complement strand
GCCTGGGCCTAACGCATGTATCACCCATATTTCCGCGGCAAGCAGTTCGAACTGATCGCCATTCGCGAAACCGCAATGCTGATGGCGGAATCGGGGTTCGTGCCAATCATAGAGCCTGTGCGCGAAGCGCTCAAAGGGTTGGAGCGGACCCTTACGGCGATCTGCGACGCCGGCGGCGAGGCGATCGTGATCATCAATCCGGCGCATGGCGATCATGCCGAGGACGGCGTGAGCATCTCGACGCTGCTCGGGAATGGATTTCTCAAAAAGGACGGCATCAGCTCAGGCATCCTGCTCACCAACGACATGGATGTCGATGACGCGGTCGCCTGTCACCTCAAGCACCAAGCGCATCAGCCAGTATTCATCCATGCCGGTTTCACCGAAGCCAAGGCACTGGCCGACGCGCTCGGCGACGACCTCGCGGAGACGCGGCACGTCTTCTTCGAAAAACACTGCCACAAGCTGTACCGCAAGCACCTGAAGGGCAGCAAAACCCGCATCCTCCTGCGTGACGGGTTCGAACGCCGGCGCAACGCCGATCATCCGCCAGTCGAATTGTTCTCTGATCTCCACCTCACGTTCGAGGAGGAAGACATGGACGGTTTTGGCGATTTCCTGATCGTAGGCGATGACTATATCGAAGGCGGCGGCCCCGCTTATGCCGTCGCGATCCACCTCACCTTTCTCGACCCGACAAGGACGAGGTGATGTATGTCTATCATTTCGTGTCGACGACAAGGGACACGCCGAGCGATCCGGGCGGCAAGTTTGCACAGGCGCTGGCAAAGCTGATCGCGAAGCTCGATTAGCGAATTAGACGGCAATTCCCGGTGCGAAGTCACGCTACGCCTTAAATCCCGCGGTTCGACGATTATGTTGATGCCAAGCGGAAGCGCACTTGGCATCGAAGCGTCGGCGACGCCTGCTTAGAGGAACCCGCATAGCAGTCCGCAATGACCGACATTAGGCGCCTACCAGACATTCACCAGCCGACCGTCTGCGCCCCACTCGCTATTCTTTCCACATAGTGGATCGTAGTTCAGCCTGCATATGTTCTGCCAAGTCGAGTTCGCCTCTCGCTTCTGGCCGATGGGGTTTAGCGCACGAGCTCCGACGGGCGCTTCGCAGGCATGTCCATCCTTCGATGGCACGCTGAAGTAGGCCTGCTCAAGGGCCTGCCGTTCAAACCGAGCGGCCTTCCGCTGCCGATATCTTTTGCTATCCTTTGCGTTGGCTGCTTTGCCAGCTACGCAGCCGCGCCACCTAAGTAGGCGCTGATGACCGCTTCATTGCTCGCCAGATCGCTCCCAGGGCCATCAAGAACGATGCGCCCGGCTTTGAGCACATAGCCGTAGTCCGCGAACTTCAAGGCGACTTTGCTGTTCTGCTCGACGAGCAGAATGGTCACCCCTTCGCGATTGAGGCGCTGCACGATTTTCATGACTTCCTTGATCAGTTGCGGCGCCAGACCCATGGATGGTTCGTCGAGCAGGAGCACCTTGGGCGCGGCCATGAGGGCTCTGCCGATTGCGAGCATCTGCTGCTCTCCTCCAGAGAGGTTCCTTGCATCGCCATTCTTTCTGCGCGCCAGGATGGGAAAGAGTTCAAAAACGTGATCCAGCCGCCGCTTTCGCTCAGCGTCGTCGGCAAGCGTAAACGAGCCGAGGTCAAGATTCTCTTTGATCGTCATGTCGCCGAAAATGCGCCTTCCCTCCGGGACGTGGACGAGCCCGCGATGCGGCAGGCGATGGGCCGGGACCTTGGTTATGTCCTCGCCCAGGAAGCGGACATTTCCAGAGGACGCCGCAATCAGGCCGGACAGCGTGCGCAGCACCGTGCTTTTGCCGGCGCCGTTCGCGCCAAGCAGGGCGACGATCTGGCCGCGTTTGACCGAAAGGCTGACGCCATGAAGCGCTTCGATGGCGCCATAGCGGGCAACGATACGGTCCGCGCTAAGAACGATCTCGGGGTCCATTAATCCTCCGTGCCGAGATAGGCTTCGATGACCCTGGGGTCCGCGCGGACGGCCTCCGGCGCACCATCGGCGATCTTCTGACCGTAGTCGAACACGACGATCTTTTCCGACACTTGCATAACCAGCCCCATATCGTGTTCGATCAGCAGGACGGTGACGCCGGTTTCATCGCGAATGCGGCGGATCAGATGTACGAGGTCCAGCTTCTCGCGCTCGTTCAGGCCGGCAGCGGGCTCGTCCAGCAGGATAAGCTCAGGTGTCGACGCCAACGCCCTTGCGAGTTCGAGCCGCCGTTGATCGCCGTAGGAAAGGCCGCCGGCATATCGATGCGCATGCTCAGCAATGCCGACGAAATCGAGCCAGCGCATGCCAACCGCGCGGATCACCTCTTCCTCGCGCCGCTGCGACGGCAAGTGCAGGATGGCCGACACGATGCCATGACGGCTCCGGCAATGCTGGCCGGACATGGCGTTTTCTAGAACGCTCATCTCCTTGAACAGTCGGATGTTCTGAAACGTGCGGGCGAGCCCGAGCGCGGTGATGCGATGCGGCGGCAAACCGGTAATTGGCCGGCCGCCCAGGCTGATCGAACCGTCCTTCGGCTTGTAGAAGCCGGTCAGGCAATTGAAGAGCGACGTCTTGCCGGCGCCATTCGGCCCGATGAGACTGTTGATGGCACCTTTCTCAACCGAGAACGAAATGTCGTGAAGGACCTTCAGTCCCCCAAAACTGAGGCGCAGATCGCGGACTTCGAGCAACGCCATGGTCAAACCCGCTTGTCCGGCCAGAGCCCGTTCGGCCTGAACAGCATGATTGCCAGCAACGCAACCGCAGTCACCAGGGGACGATAAGTGCCCGCCCCGCGCAGCACCTCCGGAAGCAGGGCCACGAGAACGGCACCCAGGACGACGCCAGGAATGCGGCCCATGCCACCAAGGACGACGCCAAGCAGGATGAGAAGCGATTGATTGAAGGTGAAACTCTCCGGCGAGATGGCCGTCATCTTGGCGGCGTAGAGGCACCCGGCCACGGAAGCTATCACCGCGCCCATCATATATGCCTGCAGCTTGGCCGTGACACGGTTGATGCCGATGCCGGCAGCGGCGTCCTCATCATAGCGAACGTAGAACCAGGCTCGTCCCATTCGTGACCGCTCGACGCTCAGGCAGACGAAGGCGGTGAGCAGCGCCAGCACCAGGAACGCATAATAGAAGTGCTGCACCTGCATCAGCTTGAAGCCGAAGATCCCCGGCCGCTCGATACCGATGAGGCCACTCGCGCCACCGGTGATGTCGAGGTTGCGGGCGATGATGCGCACGATCTCGCCGAAGCCCAGCGTCACGATCGCCAGATAGTCGCTGCGCAGCCTCAAGGTCGGAGCACCGATGATGATACCTGCTACGCAGGCTGCCGCCATGGCGATCGGGATGGTGAGCCAGAAATTGAAGCCGAATTCTGCGGTCAGGATGCCTGATGTGTAGGCGCCAACCGCAAAGAAGGCGGCGTAGCCGAGATCGAGCAGGCCCGCATAGCCAACGACTATGTTGAGGCCGAGGCACAGCACGACATAGAGCAGCGCCGTGGTCGCCACCTCCGTCACGTAGGCGTTGGCGAACTGCGGCAACACCAGCGCGACGGCGAGTGCCGCCAGGCCGGGCAGCACGACGGACCAGCGCATCAATTGCGGTTGCCCGGCGGCCGGCATGCTTCTCACTTCGTCGATCATCATACCCGCTCCACGACAGAGCGGCCAAGAAGGCCGGTCGGCTTGAACACAAGGAACAGGATCAGGGTGCCGAAAACGAAGACGTCACGCCACTCCGATCCGACGAAGGGCAAGGAAGAACCGAAAGCCTCGAGCAGGCCGAGCAGTAAGCCGCCCAGCATGGCACCCGGCACGCTGCCGATCCCGCCTATGACAGCGGCGGTGAAGGCCTTGAGCCCCATGATGAAGCCCATGAAGAAATGGACACTGCCATAGTACGCGCCGGCCATGACCCCGCCGCCGGCGGCGAGCGCCGAACCCATGAAGAAGGTCAGTGCGATCACCCGGTCGACATCGATGCCCATCAGGCGGCTCGCCCCCATGTCGATGGACACGGCGCGCATCGCCTTGCCGTACATGGTGCGTGAGACAAAGGCCTGCATCCCGGTCATAAGAGCGATGGAGGCGGCCACCAGCACCATCTGCGTGTAGGTGATATGAACGGTGGAAATGTCGACACCGGCAAAACCGAGATCCGTGTTGAAGGCGTAATGACGCCCGCCTGTCAGGGCGAGTGCCGTGCCGTTCAACACCATTGAGGCGCCGAGCGCCGTGATGAGGATGGAGAGGCGCGGCGCATTGCGCATCGGCCGATAGGCGAAGCGTTCGATGACGACGCCGAGCAAGCCGACGACCAGCATCGACACAAGCAGGGCGCAGACCACGCCCAGCCAGCCATTGCCGACCCAGATGCCAACGAAGGAAAACACAATGAGGCCGACGAAGGCGCCGTTCATGTAGATGTCGCCATGGGCGAAATTCAGGAGCTTGATGACGCCGAAGACCATGCTGTAGCCGAGCGCGATCAGGGCATAGAACGAGCCGACGATAAGACCGTTCACCAGTTGCTGAATAAGCAGGTCGAGCGTCATTGATGCTCCTGGGGCAGAATTGAAAAAGTCTTGTCTGGGCGCAGCGTTGGCGCGCCAGACAATCGGCGATGACGCCGAGGCCGCCACAAGGGCCGCCCCGGCATCAATCCGGTTAGCCTTTATTCGACAGCCACCCACTTGCCGCCTTTGGCGATCACCGGGCGGAAGTTCGAGGTCTGGAGGGTGTTCTTGTCGGTGAACTTGATTTCGCCGGCAAGGCCTTTGAAGTCGCTCGCCTTGAGGGCCTCGATGATCGCCTTTTGATCCGCCGACTTGGCCCGCGTGATGGCATCGGCGATTAGGTCGCCCACATCATACGAAAGAGCTGCATAGGCACCGGCGTCACGACCATAGGTTTCCTTGTACTTGGCTTTGAAGTCGGCGGCGCCGGACAAGAGGTCGACGGTCGGCGGAGACAACAGATACACGCCCTCACCGGCCGACCCGGCGATTTCCAGATACTCCGGCGAATTGTTGCCGTCGCCCAGCACGATGCCGCCCTGGAAACCGGCCTGCCGAAGC
>NZ_RZQA01000466.1:0-5146 GCF_004022915.1 Mesorhizobium sp. M7A.F.Ca.US.006.04.2.1 | reverse complement strand
CCGCCATAGTGCGGCGTCAGTTCGGCGACGACGCGATCGATGGCGTGGATGGCCAGATGAATAGCGAGCGTGGCGCCGGTGCGGCCGAAGCCGGCCAGCGTCTCGCCGGGTGGCATTTTGGAGGCGCGCCCGGAAATGCGGGTCAGCACAAGGCTTTGCGCCACTTCGGGAATGGTCAGCTCGCGGCGCAATGCTGCGGCGGCAGCGGCGAAGGAGGGGACGCCCGGCGTCAGCGTATAAGGGATGCCGTGCTTTTCCAGCCGGCGGATCTGCTCGGCGACCGCGCTCCATACCGACAGGTCACCGGAATGCAGCCGGGCGACATCCTGGCCTGATTTGTGCGCCTCGAGATAGGCGGCCTCGATCTCGTCGAGCGACATCGGCGCGGTGTCGACCAGCTTTGTCCCCGGCGCGCAGTGCTGCAGCAATTCGGGCGCGACGATCGAGCCGGCATGCAGGCAAACCGGGCAGTTTGCCAAAAGCCTTGCGCCGCGCAGCGTGATGAGGTCGGCCGCACCTGGACCGGCGCCGATGAAATGAACGGTCATGGCGCATCTCCGCTGATGGCGATGGCGCAGGTGACCGGGCCGAGCACTGTGCGGGGGCCAAGCAGTTTTGCGCCTGTGCCGGCCACGGCGAGGGCGGACGCCTCGGAGACCGATGGTGTGCCGGCAACATCCTGCGAGAGATCGGAATGGCTGAGCGTATCCGACGAGGCAGCTTGAAGTGCTGAGTCGTCGACGACGATGACGGGAAGACTCAGCGTGCGGCCAGCGGCGGCGATCGCTTCTTCATCCTTCTTGAACGCGGCAGTCGCCAGTGCCGACAGCGCCGTCATCGCCAACCCATGCGCCTCCAGCGCCGTTTCGATCGCCGCAAGCACCTCTTCGACGCCCACGCCCTTTCGGCAGCCTATGCCTGCGACCATCATGGCTTCATCCAGCTCCATTGCGTCACTGGCATGGCCGGCCGCCAGGCCTGCATCGAGCCGACCGGCGAGGCCCGCGAGATGTTTATCCGCGTGAGATCGCCGCCGAGCTTCGTATGCTGGGCAAGAAGCAGGGCTTCCATCTCCAGCGTTACCGCGTTTGCCACGAGACGGCCGCCAGTGTGCAGGGCCTTGATGGCAGCTTTCAAGACACCGGCATCGCTGCCGCCACCGCCGATGAAGATCGCGTCTGGCGTGTCCAACCCGGCAAGCGCCTTGGGCGCGCTGCCTTCGACCACGACAAGGCCGGGAACGCCACAGGCAGCGGCGTTGCGACCAATACGGGCAGCGCGCACCGGATCGGCCTCGATGGCAAAAGTGCGCATCGAAGGGTGGGCCAGCATCCATTCGATGCCGATGGAACCGGAGCCGGCGCCGATGTCCCACAGCAACTCGCCGCGCCGCGGCGCCAGCGCCGACAGGGTGATCGCGCGGATTTCGCGCTTGGTGATCTGGCCGTCATGGTCGAACAGGTGATCGGCAAGGCCTGATGTGAGCGGCAGCACGCGCGCGTCCGGACCGGATTCAACTTCGACCGCCAGCACGTTGAGCGGATTGAGGTTTTCGAGGTCGAAGGCATCGGCGCGGACCGAGCGCTGGGTCTCGCTTGGCCCACCCAACGCCTCCAGGATCGTCAGCCGCGATGCGCCGAAGTCGAGTTCCGCGAGCAGGCGGGCAATCGCCGCGGGGGCTTCTGCATCCGAGGTCAGCGCCAGGATGCGCGCGCCTGGCTGCAGCAGCGGCCGGATCAGGTCGAGCGGCCGGCCGTGCAGCGAGACGGTTTCGATATCCTGCAGCGCCCAGCCGAGCCGGGCGGCCGCCAGTGAAACGGCTGAAGGCGCGGGGATAACGTGCATCTCCTGCGCCTTGACCTTGCGGGCGAGCGTGGCGCCGACGCCGTGGAAGAAGGGATCGCCGGACGCGAGCACACAGACGTTCCTGCCGGCAAGCGCCAGGACGTCAGCCATCTCGGCATCGAAGGGAACCGGCCATGGGCGCGGCTCGCCCTTGGCGAAGGAAGCGACAAGGGCGAGGTGCCGCTTGCCGCCGAAGATGATCTCAGCCTGGGCAATCCGCTGCTTGGCCTCGTCGCCGAGACCCGCTAAACCGTCCTCGCCGATGCCGACGACTGTCAGCCAGGCGGCTCGCGATTGACGCTCAGCAGGCATAATGACCCACCGTATCCTGATCCTCGGCGGCACCACCGAAGCGCGGCAACTGGCCGGAAAACTGGCGGCGCGTGCCTCGGTCACACTGTCGCTGGCCGGCCGCACCGAAAGCCCGGTCGCGCAAGGCGTGCCGGTGCGAAGCGGAGGCTTTGGCGGCGCCGACGGGCTGGCCGCTTACCTCACGGAAACGGCCACCGATCTGCTGATCGACGCCACGCATCCCTATGCGGCGCAAATCTCCGCCAATGCCGCACAAGCCGCGCGCATGGCCGGCGTGCCGATCCTTGCCCTGCGGCGTCCCGGCTGGGATCCTGTCGAAGGCGACCGCTGGACGTTGGTCGGTACGGTCGGCGATGCCGCGCAAGCGCTTGGACCGGCGCCGCGCCGCGTTTTTCTGGCACTGGGCCGGCAAGAGGTTGCGGCTTTCGAAGCAGCGCCCCAGCACCACTATCTCATTCGCAGTGTCGATCCGGTCGAGCCGAAGCTGGCCGTGCCCGACGCCGAATATCTGTTGGCCCGTGGCCCGTTTCGCGACGCGGAGGAACGCGCGCTGCTCGAAAGGCACCGCATCGATGTCGTGGTGTCCAAGAACAGCGGCGGCGAGGCGACCTTTGGCAAGATCGCCTCGGCGCGGGCGCTTGGCATCGAGGTGGTCATGATCCGCAGGCCTGATCTGCCGGACGTGCCCTCGGCTGAAACCGTCGAAGCGCTGGCCGCCATTGTCGATCGATTTGGGGTCGATCATTTTGTCCGACCCGTGGAAGAGCGCGGCGTGTAGACCAGCGCCGGCTTCTCCGTGCGCTTGATAATCCTGGTTTCCGGCGAGCCGATGATGATGCAGGTCGCCATGTCCGCCTTTTCAGCCTCGACATCGGCCAGCAGGTAGACCTCGATACGCTCGTCCGGGCGACCGGCGGCGCGGCCGAAGATTACCGGCGTGGTGCCCGGCAGGATGGCGGTCAGGCACTCGAAGGCGCGGCCGAGTTGCCAGGGGCGGGCCTTGCTGATCGGGTTATAAAGCGCGATGACGAAGCCGGCACCGGCCGCCGCCAGCAGGCGCAGTTCGATCAATTCCCATGGCTTTAGATTGTCGGAGAGCGAGATGGCGCAGAAATCATGGCCGAGCGGCGCCCCGATGCGGGCGGCAACCGCCAGCATGGCGGTGATGCCGGGCACCACGGCGACATCGACCGCGCGCCATTCGACCGGACCGGCCTCGATCGCCTCGCAGACGGCCGCCGCCATGGCGAACACGCCGGGATCGCCGCCGGAGACCACGGCGACGTCATGGCCCTCTGCGGCCTTGCTCAATGCGTCCTTGGAGCGGGCGAGTTCCTCGCGGTTGTCGGAAGCGACGCGGGTCTGGTCCGGGCGCAGGTCCAGCCGATCGAGATAGGGCTTGTAGCCGTAAAAGAATTTCGCCTCGGCGACAGCGCGGCTGGCCTCCGGGGTGACCTGATCGGCATTGCCGGGCCCAAGGCCGATGACGGTGAGACGGCCACTCATGCCTGTGCTCCCACGGCGCCGGGGCGACCGGACCAGCCGGCGACCAGCACGATGGCGAAGTAGGGTGCCTTGTCGTCCTTTTTGTCGGCAAGCTTCATCGAGACGCTGCCGGCCATGGTGCCGCGCTCGACATAGACGGCGCGCGACAGCTTGGCCGTAGCCTCCAGCGCCCGCCTGATCTTGGGCAGGTTGCGGCCGACCTTCATGATCACGGCGGCATCGGTGTCGGCGAGCCGGCGGCTCAGCTCGAATTCGCTCATCGTGCCCGGCAGCACGGTGAGCACGTCGTCGCCCTGGACGATCGGAATACCGGTCTGCGACCAGCAGCCGGACATGGCGGTGACGCCGGGGATGACTTCGGTCGGAAAACGATGGGCGAGGCGCACATGCAGATGCATGTAAGAGCCGTAGAACAGCGGGTCGCCCTCCGACAGCACCGCAACCATTCTGCCGGCTTCGAGGTGCTCGGCGACCTTCTCGGCCGACTCCTCGTAGAAAGCCGTGATCTGCGAGCGGTAGTCGTCGTGATCCCTGGCGATTTCGGTTGTGACGGGATAGAGCAGCGGCAATTCCGTCATTTCGGGCCGGAACTGCGCTTCGACGACTGCACGGGCGTTGCTGTTGTTGCCGCGCTTGGCGAAATAGGCCACGACATCGGCCTCGGCCAGGATGCGGGCGGCTTTTAGGGTCAGCAGTTCGGGGTCGCCAGGACCGGTGCCGACGCCAACGAGGCGGCCTTTGAGAAAGGCGTTCACAGGCCAGGCCTCGCCAATGAATTGAGCGCGGCGGCGGTCATGGCACTGCCGCCAAGCCGGCCACGCACGATGGCGTAGGGAACGCCGTAGGAATTCTCGGCCAGCGCATCCTTGGATTCGGCCGCACCGACGAAGCCGACCGGCATGCCGATGATGGCCGCCGGCTTTGGTGCGCCATCGCGCAGTTTTTCCAGGAGATAGAATAGCGCGGTCGGCGCATTGCCGATGGCAACCACAGAGCCGGCCATGCGCTCGCCCCAGAGGTCGATGGCGGCCGCCGAACGGGTGTTGCCGATTTGCCTGGCAATTTCGTGCGTACGCGGGTCGCGCAAGGTGCAGATCACCTCGTTGCCCGCCGGCAGCCTGGCGCGGGTGACGCCATGCGAGACCATTTCCGCGTCGCAGAAGATCGGCGCGCCGGCCGCCAAAGCGGTGCGGGCGGCGGCAACGAAATCCTTGGAGAACACAAAATGATTTGAAGCTTCGACCTGGCCGCAGGCATGGATCATGCGAATGGCGACATCGGCCTCAGCTTTGGAGAAGCGCGACAGATCGGCCTCGGCGCGGATGATGGCGAAGGAGCGCTCGTAGATCGCCGTGCCGTCATGGATGTAGTCGTAGGCGGCCATGCTCATTTCCGTGTTTCAGTTTGGGCCTGTCGGTAGGCCTCGGCGATACCGGCCGGCCCGAGCCTTGTCAGGCAAGCGGCGGCGGTTTCACCTTGATAT
>NZ_RZQA01000465.1:0-5147 GCF_004022915.1 Mesorhizobium sp. M7A.F.Ca.US.006.04.2.1 | reverse complement strand
GTTCCGATTGGCTTAATCGGCCATTAGCTGAGATCAGTCGCGAGGCCGCCAACGCGCGGCACCGGCTTATCGGCAAGCAGAACGGCAAGTACGCTGCCAACGCCACCATGGTCGCTCTTAGGGCGATTTGGCGGCGTGTCCAAAGGCAGCACCCAGCTCTGGGCGCGCCGCCGACCGAGAACGTGGATTTCTTCGAAGAGAAGCCGCGCAAGACGGTGATCACCTACGACATGCTGCCCGACTGGTGGCTGGGTGCAAACTCAATCGATAACCCCATCCGCCGCGATCTGTATATCTGGCTGCTCTTCACCGGCACCCGGAGTGAGGAAGCGCGGTCGATACGCTGGGCTCAGGTGGACCTAGACACCGGCACCCTGCATTTCCCGATCACGAAGACAGAGGCATTCACCCTACCGCTATCAGACTTCTTGATCGGCCTCCTAAGGTCGCGAAAGGCATGCGAATTCACTATCGCGCAGTTCGGCTCAGACTGCGAATTCGTGTTCCCGGCATCCAGCAAGACAGGGTTCATTGCCGAGCCGAAACTGAACGAAAAGGAAGTCGAGCGTTTCCCCTGCGAATGGACACCACATACCCTGCGCCATACCTTCGTGACGATGGCCGAGAACAAGGTGGCGATTTCTGAAACCCATCGGCGGCTGCTCGTGAACCACGCCATCCCGAAATCAGGTGATGCGCATGCTGGCTACAATCACCCCGAACTGGATGATCTTCGCCGAAGCCAGCAGGCGGTTACGAATGCCTTCAAGGCCGCGATCTGGAAGTTCGCCTATCCGCAACTGCCACTGTAAAATAGCTTTACGAGCATAAAAACGGCGCTATGCTTGCGCTGTAAATTGTCTGTCAGGGCAAGGCGAAAATACCACTGACGGATAGTTCCTGTCGCAGGGAACAGCCCAACTTCGCTTGGCACTTGGGACCAACGCCCATACTGCCGTGATGCCCCTACGGGATGGGGAGCCGGGTTCACTCAATGACCGTAGGCAGGCACGGTCGTCTCGTGAGTGAGAATCCGACCATGAGCGACACTAATCGCGAATACATGAACACCAAGCAGGCTGCCGAGTACCTTGGCTTCTCCACCCAGTTTCTTGAGATCGGCCGCCACAAAGGTTACGGCCCGCCCTATCTGAAGTACCCGCAGGTCGTGAAGTATCGACGCTGTGACCTGGACGAGTGGGCCGCAAAACACCTCCGGCAGCATACCAGTGAGGTGGCATGAAAACGCCGACCCTGTGGAAGCAGGATCGGCGTTGCTCAGAGGTCAACACATGGAGCCAAGTGGTGCGAAACTTCGCTTGGACCAACTCCCAACATACCCGCAAAAACTTGATAAAACAAGGAGTTGCGGCTTATGGGCAACCAATCGCCAGTTAAGATATGGGACCTATTCGGCGGGTCCAATGAGGCTCACGGGCGGTACACCGTCCAAAGGACGAGCGAGCGAGGAAAGGCCGAAGGCAAGGCAGTAACCGAACCCGGCCCAGCAACGCAGGCTATCTGGAACGCCCATCTGGCTGGCACCGGACCTGGGGTTGGTGTCATCCCAATTCGAAGGGATGGAACTGTCCTCTGGGGATGCATCGATGTTGATGTGATTGGCATTGATCATGCTGCTCTCGAACAAGACATTGAAGATCTGAAACTTCCGCTGGTGGTCAGTCGATCAAAGTCAGGGGGCGCCCACGCCTTTCTGTTTTTGAAGGAACCGGCACCCGCTAGTGCGATCCAGCATTATCTCGCGCAATGCTCATCCGCTCTTGGATATGGCGGCTGTGAGATATTCCCGAAGCAAACTGCGGCCACAGAAGAGCAACCGGGCAACTGGCTCAATATGCCGTATTTCTTCGCGGACAAGACCAATCGATATGGCACCCACAACGGCGAGCTACTCGACCTACAAACGTTCGTGGATTTCGCCGCTAGCCGCCGCGTCTTGGCCGACGAATTGGTGCCGCCCCGCCAATTCGAACCGGTCCTAGCAAGCGAACGTTTCCAGTTGCCTGAAATCATCGAGGAAAGCAGCGGTCCCTACCAAGACAGCAAGGGGAAGGACTACTATGGCCGCAACCAGGTTCTTTACCACCACGGCTGTTCGCTGCGCTCAAGGGGCGCTGATGACGCAACGGTGGCATCGAACCTTGCTGAGGTAAACGCAAACCGATGTCGGCCACCCATCGAGCCGCGCAAACTCGATCTCATCATCAGGCAAGTGCAAAAGCTGCCGGTCGGAGAACCAGCACAGTCGAAGAAAGAGACCATCCCCAAGCTGCCGAAACTTGAGCCGGCAGTCTGGCCCGCCCCAGCGAGCATCCCGCGCCTGGACCGCCTGTATGGCCACCACTATGTGCGCGGCTTCGTGTCGGTGACAGCGGGTCCCGGTGGGATAGGCAAAAGCTCGCTCAGCCAAGCTGAAGTTGTGATGATGCTTGCCCACATAGGCATGGTCGAGGGGCGCTTGTCGCCGCGCCCTTTGAACGTCCTGTACGTGAATCTCGAAGACGATCTGGATCAGATTTGGCGGCATTTTCTGGCAACGGCGAGCCACTACGGAATCGACCCGAAGACGCTTGAAGGGAAGCTGTTCGTTCACTCCGGGCAGGATCAGCCCATCAAGATTGCCGAGTTGAAGAAACACGACGTCCGGGTCTGGACCGAACTCGTTGATGAACTGATCCAGTTCGCATTAGCGAACAACATCGACGTGGTGATCTTCGATCCGTTCGTCAGCCTCCATAGTGTCAACGAGAACGACAACGGCCAGATCGACGCCGTGATGAAGGAGTTGGGTCGCCTCGCCAGTAAGGGCAAGTGCGCTGTCGATGTCATCCACCACTCGCGCAAGACAAATGGCGAGGGGCAATCGGTGGAGACAATTCGCGGTGCTCGCTCGCTGACCGACGCGGCTCGCATGGCGCGTGTCATCGACACTATGACCGAAGATGAAGCCGAGAACTTCGGCCTACTTGGCTTCGACGCAAACGGCAGGGAAAAGCCGTCTTATCGCCGATACATTTACGAGCGACCGGCGAAGCAAAACCTAGCCCCGCCAGCTGTCAGCCGATGTTGGTATGTCCTCGTAAGTGTTCCGGTTGGCAATGCCGGAAAGGAGCAGGATCTCGAACCAAGCGACTGGGTTGGCGTCCCGACATCATGGACGCCACCCGAAGGTGAGCCGCTGTTCGAAGACGACAAGCTGCCCGACCTGTTGAAACTGTTCGAAAAGGGCGACCAGAGGGTGAGCGAGAAGGCCAACGATTGGGCCGGATACGCTATCGGGGAATTGCTCGATTACGACATAGGACGCGGCCTGAAATCGGCTGACGTTCTTGCCCGGCATAAGTCGGCGAGAAAGCGCGCGCAGCAGGTAATAGATGAACTCCAGCAGCGCGGGCTGATCATTGAGGAAGATCGCAAAGACAGCAATCGGGAGACACGACCTACGTGGATTTTGACCAGTAGGGAGATACCGTTTTGAAGCCGGTTGCAGCAGTGCAGCAGTCGCGTTTTTTGAGTGCTGCGGCACCGCTGCAGAGCCACGGGGCAGCAGTGCAGCAGTCTAGGACCCCCCTAAAGGGGGGTGTCCATAGTGCTGCAAGTGCTGCTCCTGCTCGTGGCGTTGTTTCCCTGGAAAGGAAGATAATTTCCCCCGATCGCTGCGGGCGGCAAGCTGTCCCCGCTGTTGCGGGCTTGCTTGCATGTGGTGGGCTGGCTAGGTGGGCGCTACAGCGTGGAACGTCCCCCTGCCCGAGTACTGCACTGGACAGCAACGAAACGCGCTGTGGGCGGCTGTATTGCCCAGATTAAAAACACTCGACTGAAGCCGCAATTTGCTGCACCCCTCGCAATATTGCTGACAGAATAAGTGTTAGTTATTCAGTCATCGATGCAAACATCCAAATAAATCCTTGTTTTACAGCGCTTGCGCAGCGTAACGTGTGCTTACATTCAAATCTAACAAGGCTCTTAGCAACTGCATCTGCTGCTGTAACGCGGCGATCAGCCCCGGAAACTCGCCCATGGATGCCCTAGCCGACCAGCCTTCAGCCGAGGGGCAGAAATCCCCGCAGCGCTCCCGGATCGCAAACGGCAGCGCCACTCTGTTAGGCGCAAGAGACGAGCGTTCCCTTTACGTGCGCCGGATGAAGGAAGTCATTGCCGAGCATGTGGATGATCGAGGCGGTCTGGATGCCATGTCAGCCGCCGAGAAGTCCCTGATCCGCCGCGTTGCCGTGCTGACCATTGAGCTTGAGAAGCTGGAGACGCGCTTCGCTGAGGACGAGACGGTCGGCGAGCGCACCCTTGATCTCTACAATCGGACGGCCGGCAACCTAGGGCGCCTGCTAGATCGTCTTGGTCTCAAGCGCAAGGCGAAGCCAGCCCGGACGATAGAGGGGCATATCGCAGCCAAGCGGAAGCAGGCAGCGGCATGAAACCCATCATCTCCATGCGCGAAGCCTTAGCCGACCCGGACCTGTTCGGCACGATCTTAACCGGCGACAGTTGGCTGCCGTGGCGGGTCATGTTGATCGCCTTGATGGGTGAGCCGCTGACGGCAGAAGAGCGTGTCATCTTCACCGCCTTGACCCAGCGCGAGCACGAGCCGCTGTCCCCCGTCGAGGAGTTCTGGGGGATCGTCGGACGCCGTGGCGGCAAGACACGCGCCATGTCCGTCCTCAGTGCCTACTTAGCCGCCCTCTGCGACTGGTCGGACGTGCTGGTCCCGGGTGAAACCGGCAAGCTCTTCTATCTCGGCTACAATCAGAAACAGGCGAACATCGCATTCGACTATGCCAAGTCGATCTTCAACCTCCCCCTGTTTGCGCAGCGCGTCGATAATGTCAGTGCCGACATCATCGCTCTCAAGACCGGCATTGAACTGGAAGTGCGCGCCGCGACATGGCGCGGGTTGCGTGGCGTCACCAGCATTGGCGCGATCTTCGATGAGTTGGCGTTCTTCCAGTCGGAGGAATATTCCGCCAACACCGACAAGGAAATTTTGAACGCGATACGCCCCTCGCTGGCAACGACATCTGGACCCCTGATCGCGATCAGCTCGCCGTTCGCAAAGTCGGGCGAAGTGTTCCAAGCGGTCGAGCGCGACTTCGGCCCGAATGGTGATCCCC
>NZ_RZQA01000464.1:0-5154 GCF_004022915.1 Mesorhizobium sp. M7A.F.Ca.US.006.04.2.1 | reverse complement strand
TTTCTACGTTGACATGGGATGGCAGACCTCGCCGCTGAAACGCGCGCCGGAGCAGAACCAGGGCGGCAATGCCCCGGCGGATACCGCCCCGGCTGCCGGCGTCCAGAAAAATCCCAGGGAAAACACGGAAATGCCGGGGCAACAGTGATCGATGGCTGGCAGCAACAGGGGAGGGTGACCTGGCCGTGACGCTGTCGAACTGAGATCAACACAGCACCGATCTGGAGTGCGGATGATGGGCATCCTTTCCGACCTCGACAAGAAGCTGACGGACAATATGTACGAGCATGGCAGCGAACTCACCGATGCGGTTTCGGATCTGCCGGAAGCAGTTGTGGAAGCGGTCGAGCGGCTGATGTTTTTCATCCAGCCCGACGCGCGCGACACAGTCAGAAGTCAGGTTCTCGGCCTCATTCACGAATACGGAATCCAAGACGCTTCGAGCGGGGATCGCCCCGATTGACGTTCAGCACCCCACTAGCAATCGAAACCCGATTGAGACCGCCTCGTGCTCCGGATCGGGAGCCGCGGTTGTTGACGGACTCGTCGAGCGCTCTAGATCAGATTCACGCCGGCCGCGGTTTGTTGCGTCGGGGAGACTATTCTGTGGCGCACCAAACGCCTGATTTGATCGTTAGCCGCCGCTATCTCAGGCTTGACTGCTTGTGCCTGCTTTTGCTGATGCTCTCGGCATGCTCATCTTCCGATCAGATCGAGCAGCAATCACGAACCGTGGCGTCCGCATCGCAGACCGTGTTGATGGCGCTGGACGCCTGGGCGGCAGGGGCGGCGCCGACCGCATACACGGTGGACACGCTGCAATCGATCGGCAAGACGCTTGCCGATGTCGGGGCGCAAATCCGGTCCGCCGAAATCAGTGAACCCACCGAGCAAGCTTCTCTGACAAAAGCAGTCAATGATTTGTCGGTCGGGGTGACGCGTGCCGAGGCCGGACTGCAGGCAGATGACCGGCTGGAAGTCCAAGACGCGCAACAGGATTTACGGCTGGCGTCGCGTGCGCTCGCTACCGCCTACGCCAAGTATTTCGCGCCGAAGCCATGAAAAAGCTCATGGAAATATCCCTCGGCGTCGTCACCAGCGTCGGCGGCTTCCTCGAAGTTGGGTCCATGGCGACGGCGGCGCAGGCAGGCGCGATGTTTGGCTTCCAGTTGATCTGGGCGGTGGTGCTTGGCACCGTCTGCATCATCTTCCTTGTCGAAATGTCCGGCCGGTTCGCGGCCGTGAGCCATCACACGATCTCCGACGGCATCCGCGAAAGGTTCGGTTTCAACGTCTTTCTATGGCCGTTGCTTGCCGCCTTGCTGGTCAATTTCCTGGTGCTGTCCGCAGAGATCGGCGGCGTTGCCATCGCGCTCGAACTTGCCACGGGCATAGGCTTCCAGTGGTGGGCACTGCCGGTGGCTTTGCTGGCGTGGCTGCTGCTCTGGAAAGGCACGTTCGGCGTCATCGAGAAGGGCGTGTCGTTTCTCGGTCTGGTGACGCTGTGTTTCGTCGTCGGAGCGGTGATGCTGAGACCTGATTGGACGGCAGTCGCAAGGGGCGCCGTGCCTTCGCTGCCGGTCCACGATGCCGCCAATTACTGGTTCATGGCGGTCAGCATTCTGGGCGCCTCGATATCGCCCTACCTGTTCATGTTCTATTCCTCGGGGGCCATCGAGGACCGGTGGGACAAAAGCTATCTCGGCGCCAATCGGGCCATAGCGGGGTTGGGCATGACCTTCGGGGGCACCATCTCGATCGGCGTGTTGATCGTGGCCGCTCTCGTGCTCGCCACGCATGGCGTCACCCAGGTGGACGACTATCACCAACTGCCGTTGATGCTGATCCCCATATTCGGCTTCTGGGGCTTCGTGCTGTTTGTTGCTTCTCTCGCCATCGCCTGCTTCGGCGCCGCACTCGAGGTCGGGTTGCAACAGGCCTATCTTGTGGCCCAAGGGTTCGGCTGGAATTGGGGCGAGGATCGCAAGCCGCGCGACGATCCGGGTTTCAGCGCCACCTACACGATATCATTGCTGTTGGCGGCTATTCCCATCGCGCTTGGTCTTGACCCGCTGAGGCTCACCATCTTTTCCATGGCGCTGACGGCTGCCAGCCTTCCGCTGACCGTCGTTCCGTTCCTGTTTCTGCTGAACGACAAACGTTATGTCGGCGAGCATCGCAACGGCATTTTGTCAAATGCCGCCGTCATCTTCATCATCGCGCTTGGCTTCGTACTGGCGGTGGTGACCATCCCGCTGCAGATATTCGGAGGCACATGATGAAGTTGCTGCGTGATCTCCTGGACAAGCAGGTGGTCGACCGCGAGCAGGTCAAGGTCGGTAAGGTCGACGGTTTGGTGGCGCAGTTGCGGCCTGGCAAGCCGCCTCGGATCATTGCCATCGAGCTCGGCTCCATCACCCTGGCGCGTCGCCTCGGCGCACGGCCCGGGCGCTGGATGGCGCGGCTCGCGGTCAAGCTGGGTGGCAAGCAGCATGGCGAACCTCATCGGATCGCCTGGCGCAAGGTGAAAGATATCGGCATCGATATCGAGTTCGACATCGATGTGCGAGAAACGTCGATCTTCGCCTGGCAGGACTGGTTGCGCGACCATATCATCGGGCGCATTCCGGGAGCTTGATGATGATCACGGTCAATCTCGAGCATCTGGCGGGGCGGCGCGTACTCTCGCAGCGCGGCAAGAATGTCGGTTATATCGAGGAGATCCGCGCCGAACGGGATGGTGACGATTTCGTCGTCACCGAATTCCACGTCGGGGTCTACGCTGCTTTCGAGCGTCTTTCGGCTTCGGCCATAGGCGTGGCGGTGCTGGATCTTTTCCGATTGCGCCGCCGCGACGGTCTATACCGCATTCCTTGGGACAAGCTCGACATCTCCGATCCCGCGCGACCGCGGCTGCTGTGCCCAATGACCGAACTCTCAGGCATGAAGGACGCGCCGGACCTCCAGGAATAGGTCGTGGGTGCTGCATCGTCGGGATTAGTCTCATCGCAGCATGCTTGCCGCCAGGAAGACCACGGCTGCTGTCAAAACGACAGCTGCAATCACCAACACCGGCCAGTTGCCGCTAGGCCGCAGTTCCGGCTCGCCTTCGACCGGACGCATGGCATTGGCAAAGCTGGCATCGTTTTCGAATTTTGGACGAGTGCGCGGCGGACTTGTCTTAGCGACCGGATTTTGTGTGTCCGCGGCCTCTGCGTCTGTCTCAAGCGGGGCAATGGCGGGATCGAACCCCGGCGTCTTGTCGTGCGTTGCTCCTGCCTGAACTTCGCCTCTGGCCGCGGCAGGCGTGAGACCTGAAACCTTAGCCATAATCTCTCCCCTTCGAACCAATCTCGGCAGTATCGCACTTGCAGGCGCCAGCGGAACCAAGCTTGCATGCACTGAGGCGACCCGCCACGGTCAGACTTGCTCGCTCAGCAGAATCCTGGCGTCCTTGGCCGCAACGATGAACGCCTGTCGTGCCGCCCTTGTCGGCTTTTCGCCTCGCATGACGGCAAGGCACGCTCTGATCGCGGCAAGACGCCTCTCGGATGTCGGCTTTGGCCAGTCCCGCAGCAGCACTTCGGCTGCGTCCGACACCGAAACCACAACCCTGTCGCGGTCTATCCGGCCAGGTTGAATGACAATCGGCTTTCTGAAATGTCCAGTACGCACATGCCTCTCCAGCGGGATGCACTCTATTCGACACGCCGCTGCAAGAGTGCGCGTCGCGACGCGCTTTAACTCCGCAACCGTCGGTTTGTTCCAGAGCACCTGGCGTTTGAAACAACTAGCCGATGGCCATCCGTGCGCGCCCGTCCCAAGACTTACAACAGGTCCTTGCGAAGGAAGATTCGTACATGCCCTGGAATTCCGAATTCGACTTTGCCGAATTCCTCGAACCCATGCTGCATGTAGAATAGCGGCGCCTGGAAACTGCTTGTCTCGACCACGGCTTTTTTGCAGCCACGCTGGTTCATGGTGCCGGCGTTCCTGTCGCCTGTCACTTCTCCACATTTTACGTCGATGTGGCAGATCTCACGCGAGATAATCCGGCAGCCTCATGCGTGGATCGTGGTGCTGCCGGGCCTGCAGGCATGTCGTCTGGGTATCGGAACAAAGCGCATCTTGGCCTGTTAGGGCGACGCATCCCAGGCAAGGACAAAGCCGATGAAAACACGACAATTTTTCGCATCGCTCGCCGCTGCTTCCATTCTTCTCGCCGTGCCTGCTTTTGCTGCCGACAGCGCCCAGGCCTTCGTCGACAAGGCTGCCATCGGCGGCAAGTTCGAAGTCGACTCGAGCCAGATTGCCTTGGGCAAGGTTCAGGACCAGAGCATCAAGGACTTCGCCCAGATGATGATCCGCGATCACGGCGCGGCCAATGCCAAGCTGGCAACGGTGGCCGGCGAACAAAAATTGAAAGTGCCGTCGGCGCTTGATGCCCAGCACCAGGGCGATCTCGACAAGCTCAAGAATGCGCAGGCACCGATCGATCCAGCCTATGTCGACATGCAGCGCAAGGCGCATGCCGACGCCGTCAAGCTGTTTGAAACCTATGCCAGCGGCGGCGACAACGCCGGGCTCAAGACATTCGCCCAGCAAACGGTCGATACGCTGAAGACGCACCAGCAGATGATCGAAAAGATCGCAGCCGGGCAGGACGCCATCACGGGAGCGACAACACCGGCGGTGAAGACCGACAATACCCCCAATGCCGCCGCTCTCGTTCCCGGCGCAAACAGCTTCACCGAAGCCCAGGCCAAGAGCCGCATCGAGGGTGCAGGCTATACCAACGTGTCGAAGCTTACCAAGGACGACCAGGGCATCTGGCGGGGCCATGCCACCAAGGCAGGCGAAAGCCTCGCCGTCGGCCTGGACTATCAGGGCAACGTCGTTGCCGCCAGCAAGTGAGCACGGATCAGGAGAAATCAATGAAAACGGTAACTGGACTGTTCGACAATTATGACGACGCGGCCGACGCGGTCCGCGAACTGGAAGCCACGGGCGTCCCGCATGCGAACATCAGCATCGTCGCCAACAACTCGGATGACTGGTACGAGGGCGACCGTTCGGAGGCTGCCGAGGATGCCGGGGCTGGCGCGGGGATTGGAGCCGTGATCGGCGGTGCCGGCGGATTGCTGACAGGGCTGG
>NZ_RZQA01000463.1:0-5160 GCF_004022915.1 Mesorhizobium sp. M7A.F.Ca.US.006.04.2.1 | reverse complement strand
CCTCCATTTCGACCAGAGCTGCATTGATCTCGGCGATCTGCGCTGGCGTGGCGCGCTGGGCCGCAAGCGCTGCCGACATCGGCTCGATGGCCCTGCGCAATTCGAACAGCGCCCGGACATCGTCGGCGCTGACACCGCTGGCATAGCGCCATGACAGGACGTCCGGGTCGAGGAAATTCCAGTCGGCACGAGGACGCACCCTTGTGCCGGTCTTCGGCCGCGATTCGACCAGCCCCTTGCCCGCCAACACCTTGATCGCCTCGCGCAGCACCGTGCGGCTGACCCCCAGCATCTCGCTTGAATCGTCGGCATTGGGCAGTGCCTCGCCGGGTAGGAAATCGCCTTGAACGATGCGCAATCCGATTTGCTCGACGACGGTCGCATGCAGAGCGGTGGAGCCGCTGGAAACCGCCACCGCGACTCTCGACGTACGCGCCATACTGAAAGATTTGTTATTCTTCATACTATTCATATGATATGTCTTATCGGCATTGCGATTGGAGTCAAGGGATGGGGGAGTGCCGATGACAAAGAATTCCGCTGCCGTTGCCGAGCAGCACCAAGGGCTGATCTCGATCAGCGACGGCATTGCGACCGTGGAGATCGCGCCGGCCGCCGGCGGCGCGCTGGCGTCGTATCGCTGGCGGCAAAACGGATCCGTCGTGGATTGGCTGCGCCCTGCGGATCAGGCGGCGATCGACGGCCGCGATGCCGGCGCCATGGCCTGCTTCCCGCTGGTTCCCTATTCCAATCGCATAAGGCACGGCCGCTTCGCATTCGCAGGCCGCACCGTCGAACTGCCGACCAGCCCGGACGATCCACATCATGAGCATGGCCATGGCTGGCGTCGGCCATGGACCGTCGTGCGGCACGAAGCCAGCGCCACCGTCCTATCCTATCGCCATGCCGCCGATTCCTGGCCGTGGAGCTATGAGGCAAGGCAAGAGATCTCGCTGGTCGATGGCAGCCTGATCACCGCCATCTCGCTGCGCAACCTGTCGGACGCGCCGATGCCGGCCGGGCTC
Organism: Mesorhizobium sp. M7A.F.Ca.US.006.04.2.1; assembly: GCF_004022915.1. Lineage (NCBI taxonomy): Bacteria > Pseudomonadati > Pseudomonadota > Alphaproteobacteria > Hyphomicrobiales > Phyllobacteriaceae > Mesorhizobium > Mesorhizobium sp. M7A.F.Ca.US.006.04.2.1. The sequence continues at coordinate 4,135 of NZ_RZQA01000463.1, read as the reverse complement.
GGCCTGCATCCCTATTTCCCATCGACACCGTGGACGCATGTCCAGGCGCGGGTGTCCGGCATGTGGGAGACCGACGCGGAAATCCTGCCCACCCGGCACGTCCTGCCGCCTGCAGGCTCCAACCCGACCACGGGCTTCGACGTGTCGGAGACGGACTTCGACACGGTCTTCACCGGATGGTCGCGCCGCGCCCGGATCTCCTGGCCGGAGCATGGACGGCAACTGGACATCGAGGCCGAGGCGCCACTCGATTTCCTTGTCCTCTACACGCCGCCCGGCGAGCCGTTCTTTTGCGCCGAACCGGTCAGCAACATCACCGATGCCTTCAACCGCAGGGCTGACACGGGCATCGAGGCCGGCTGTATCGTACTGGCGCCCGGGCACATGCGGTCCGCAAGCGTTCGCTTCACGCCTTCGCGGGAGATCTGATCGCCAGTCTGAGCCGCATCAACTGCTTTGCCTCGCCGCTTCGCGGATGGTCTGCAACAGGATGGAGAAGGCCGGCGAGGGCGCCGTGTCGGTCCGCATCGTCAGGCCGACCGGTCCCTTGGTTTCCTCGGTGTTGACCGGCAGGGCGACGAAGGCGCCACTGCCGAGTTCATTGGCGACGACGCCGGCCGAAATGATCCAAACCGCATCGCTCTGCCGCAGGAAGGCGCGGCCGAAGGAGTCCGAGACGGTTTCGATCTCGGTTGCCGGCGCCGTCATGCCGCTGGTGATGAACAGGCGGTCGACGAAAGGGCGGATGACCGATTCCCGTGTCGGCATCAGCGCCGGGAACTCGTCGAGCCGCGCGAACACGTCCTGTCCGGGCTCAAGCAGCGGATGTCGCGCCCGCACCACGAACAGCACCTGTTCGGAGTAGAGATGCTCGAAGAAGAAGCCGGTCATGTTCTCCGGCGCCGCCAACCGTCCGACGACGAGATCGAGCGCGCCGGTGCGCAACTGTTCGAGCAGCACCGCGTTCTCGCCGGTGACGATCTTGATCGCCGCACCGGTGCTCTCTTTGAGGAACAGGCTCATGGCAAGCGGCATCACCCGCGCCGACACCGTCGGCAGCGCGCCGATGCGGATCGGGTGCCGGTTGACCGCTCCGTCCTGGCGGACGGAATCGACGCCTTGCTTGAGCGCCGTGATCGCCGTGGCGGCGTGGCGAAGGAAGATCTCGCCGATGCGCGTCAGTCGGATGCCGCGGCCGTCGCGCTCCACCACCGCAACCCCCAGCGCCTCTTCCAGTTCGCGCAATGTCTTGGTCACGGCCGGCGGGCTGACATGCAGCAAGTCAGCCGCTCGCGCCACGCTCCCCTGCCGCGCAACTTCCAGGAATGCCTGCAGGTGACGGAACCGAATGCGGCTCTCGGACATGGATTCGATAACCCCTGAGTTAATGAAACGCCGCAAAATATCATTTTACCGAACCAAACGCCTTGTGCAATGTGGGGGCGGAGGATCGAAACCGTGCCATTCGTCACCATCGGCGGCATCACGCTGCACCATCGCCACATCAAGGCGACCGGCAATGCGCGCCCAATCATATTCATCAATTCGCTCGGCACCGACTTCCGGATCTGGGACGAAATTGTCTCGACGTTCGATGGTGAAATGCCGCTGCTGGTGTATGACAAGCGCGGCCACGGACTGTCCGACATCGGCGACATCAGGTCGATCGACGATCACGTCGATGACCTCTCGGCGCTCATCGATCATTTCGGCTTGAGCAAGGTCGTGCTGTGCGGCCTGTCGGTCGGCGGCATGATCGCGCAGGGGCTCTATGCCAGGCGGCCTGAAATCGTCGAAGGCCTGATCCTTTGCGATACGGCACACAAGATCGGCACGACAGACAGCTGGAACACACGCATCGCGACTGTCGAAAGCAAGGGCATCCAGGCGATTGCCGATGGCGTGCTCAAAGTGTGGTTCACCCCCGCCTTCCACGCGGCGCGTCAGGCCGAGCTCGACGGTTACTGGAACATGATGACGAGGCAAGCGCTTGCAGGTTACATTGGGACTTGCGCGGCCGTTCGCGATGCCGATTTCACCGATGCTGCACGCCGCATCGCGGTGCCGACGCTCTGCGTCGCCGGCGACCAGGATGGCTCGACACCTCCCGATCTCGTCCGCTCGCTGGCCGCGCTGATCCCCGGCGCGCGCTTCGAAATCATCCGCGACGCTGGACACATTCCTTGCGTCGAACAGCCTGAAGCGCTCACCGCCCTGATCCGCAGTTTTATCTCGTCGCTTGCCCCTGGAGCAGAAACCCATGGATGAAGTCTCCGGCGATGCAGTCAGATATCGCACCGGCCTCGCGGTGCGGCGCTCGGTGCTTGGTGACCGCCATGTCGACCGCGCCGAGGTCGCCGCCACCGATTTCGACCAGCCTTTCCAGGAGTTGATCACCGAGGCCGCCTGGGGAACCGTGTGGGCGCGGCCGGGCTTGACCAGGCGTGAGCGTTCGATCGTCACGCTGGCGCTGCTGGCCGCACTCGGCCATGATGAGGAGGTTGCTATGCATGTGCGCGCCACCGTCAACACCGGTGCCTCGCGCGACGATATCTGCGAGGCGTTCCTGCATGTCGCCATCTATGCCGGCGTGCCGGCCGCCAACCGTGCCTTCAAAATTGCCAAGGACGTGTTTTCGGAAATGGACGGAAGCCAGAATGACCGCTGAGTCCGGCTCGAACCGGAGGCCCGAGACCGGCGCCTTCTTCCAGCGTGACCGGACCTGGCATCCGCCTGTTCTGACACCGAATTACAAGACCTCCGTGCTGCGCTCGCCGCAGAAGGCGCCGCTGCCGTTCGACAACACGCTGTCGGAGATTGCAGGTCCGGCCTTCGGTCACGCCATGCTCGGCAAACTCGACGCCGACCTGATCCACAATTTCGCCAGGCCCGGCGAGAGCGCGCTCGGCGAGCGCATCATCGTCCATGGCCGGGTGCTCGACGAACGCGGTGTTGGCGTACCCGGCGCGCTGCTCGAATTCTGGCAGGCCAATGCCGGCGGCCGCTACCGCCACAAGAAGGACGGCTATCTGGCGCCGCTCGACCCGAACTTTGGCGGCTGCGGGCGCGCCATAACAGGCGAGGATGGCGGCTACGCCTTTCGCACCGTCAAGCCCGGCCCCTATCCCTGGCCGAACGGGCCGAACGACTGGCGGCCCTCGCACATCCATTTCTCGGTCTTCGGCCACGGCTTTGCGCAGCGGCTGATCACGCAGATGTATTTCGAGGGTGATCCGCTGATCTGGCACTGCCCGATCGTGCGCGGCATCCCCGATAAGGCCGCCGTCGAAACGCTGATCGCCACGCTCGACATGCAGGCGACGATCCCCTTCGACGCGCGCGCCTACAAGTTCGACATCGTGCTGCGCGGGCGCCGCGCGTCGCTGTTCGAAAACAGGCTGGAGGGCAATTGATGGCCCAGTCGCTCGACCGGCTCAGGGAAAGCCCCTCGCAGACCGCCGGACCTTATGTCCATATCGGGCTGACGCCCAATTTCTGCGGCATCGGCGGCGTCTATGCGACCGACCTTGGTGCGACCATGGTCAACGACAAGACCAAGGGGGAGCGCATCGGCCTGCGCATCCGGGTGCTCGACGGTACCGGCACGCCGCTCAAGGATGCGCTGATCGAGATCTGGCAGGCAGATGCGGATGGGCTCTACAATTCGCCGGCTGAACTGCGCGGCGCGGCCGATCCGAACTTTTTCGGCTGGGGCCGTTGCCCGACCGACATGGACACCGGTCTGTGCACGTTCGAGACGATCAAGCCGGGCCGCGTGCCGTTCAGGGACGGAAGCCTGATGGCCCCGCACATCACCCTCTGGATTGTCGCGCGCGGCATCAATCTCGGCCTGCACACACGCCTGTATTTTTCCGATGAGGAAAAGGCCAATGCCGGGGATGCGATCCTGGCGCGCATCGAGCACCGCGTCCGCGTGCCGACGCTGATCGCCGAGCGCAACGGCGATATTTATGTTTTCGACATCCATCTCCAGGGGGAGAAGGAAACGGTCTTCTTCGACAGCTGATGGTCAGGAGGAGCAGGATATGACCGTATCGCCCTTCGACCATCCACTGCTCTCCGCTCTTCGCGGCGACGAGGAGGCGAACCGGCGTTTTTCCGTCGAGGCGGAAAT
>NZ_RZQA01000462.1:0-5184 GCF_004022915.1 Mesorhizobium sp. M7A.F.Ca.US.006.04.2.1 | reverse complement strand
CTACCTCGAAACCGGCTTCACGCCCGATTTTGATTCCGTCGGCGGCGCCATGGTCGACGTGCAGCGAAACATGGCCGAGTTGGCGCCGCAGGACCGTGCTGCCATCGCCGCCTATCTCAAGGCGATACCCGCGCATCCAAACGGCTATCCGGCCCGCAAGAGGGCGAACTAGTCTAGATCGAGTCTGCGGATGACAGGTGGCGGTCACCGAGAAAATCGAAGCCCGTTTCGAAGAAATGGTTGTAGTTGCAGGTCAACTCTTCGCCAGGCGCGATGTCGCGCAGCGCAAAACTCTCCTCGGGTGAGGAGACGTCGCAATTAGGCTCGTCGGCATGGTTCATGTAGCGCGCGTCGTCGGCTTCGAAGACGATGTAGTTCGGATCGCGGCGGTCAGGATAGGAGTAGCGGTCGAGATAGCTCTTCACCGGGCCGGCCGCCCGCTCATAAGTCTCGACCTCGATGAGCCGATCGAACCTTGGGTCTAACTTCCAGATCAGAGTACCGCGAGGAATGTGGTTCTTGGCAAAGACGCCGATTCCCTGGATGGGTGATTTGTCGAGATAGACGTCGACGAGCAGCATAATGAACCTTTACGCGATTGGAGGCTGTCAGGCCGGAAAAGCCGCGCACTGGGTAGCGCGCGGTCGTCGCAATTGCGAGTGAAAATGAGCGACGGGAGCTTCAAAAAGTCCTGACACCCAGCCCTCTGGCAAGGGTGCATCGATCATCGTCCAGAGTCAGCGTTGCTGCAGCGCCAGACGGACGCCCAGAGCGCAGTAGATGCCGCCGACAACTTTGCCCTGCAATCGTAACACCGACGGATTTCGGCGCAGGAACGTGCCGAGCCGGCCAGCGCTCACGGCAAAGACGACCGTGCTGAAAAGGCCCAGTATGACGAAGATGACCCCCAACGCGGTCATCTGAAGCATCACCGATCCGTTTTCAGGCCGCACGAACTGAGGCAGAAAAGCGAGGAAGAACAGAGCGGTCTTGGGGTTGAGCACTTCGGTCAGGACAGCCTGTCGAAACGCCTTGCCGGCGGAGATCGCGAGCGCACCGGCCGCCGGGTTGGCCGGTGTTTTCTCGATGATCGCGCGAATGCCGAGATAAACCAGGTAGGCCGCGCCGATGTACTTGATGACGCTGAACAGCGTCGCCGACGCGGCGATGATCGCCGAGATGCCGATCATGGCCATGACGGTATGAAAGACGTCGCCGGCAGCGATCCCGGCGCCCGTCGCGATCCCGACCTTGGTTCCGGAACTCGTTGCCCGGGCGATCGTCAGCAGGGTGGCGGGGCCTGGAATGAAGACGAAGCCGAGCACGACCGCGATGTAGGCGATCAGGGTGGTCAGGTCGATCATTGGTTGGTTGCTCCCGTAAGCTGCGCCTTGCCCATCACTTTCAGCGCGAAGGAATAGGTGTAGGCGATCTCTTCCAGCCGCGAAAACCGGCCGGAAGCGCCTGCATGACCGGAATCCATGTTGATCTTGAACAGAACCGGATTGTCTCCGCTCTTGCGGTCGCGCAGCCGGGCCACCCATTTGGCCGGTTCCCAATAGGTGACGCGCGGATCGGTGAGACCGGCCAGCGCCAGGATCGGCGGATAGTCGTGATCAGAGACATTGTCGTAGGGCGAATAGGCAGCGATCGTCCGATAGTCGTCGGCGGACGCGATCGGGTTGCCCCATTCGGGCCATTCCGGCGGCGTCAGTGGCAGGGTCGCATCGAGCATGGTGGTGAGCACATCGACGAAGGGAACCTCGGCGACGATGCCGCCAAAACAATCCGGCGCCATGTTGGCGACGGCACCCATCAGCATGCCGCCGGCCGAACCGCCTTGCGCGACGATACGGTCATGCGCCGTGTAACGCTCCGTGACCAGATGGCGCGCGACGGCGATGAAATCGGTGAACGTGTTCATCTTGTTCTCCCGCTTGCCGTCATCGTACCAGCCATAGCCCTTGTCCTTGCCGCCGCGAACGTGAGCAATGGCGAAGACAAAGCCGCGGTCGACCAGCGAGAACCAGTTGGTGTTGAAGGCGGCCGGCACGGTGATGCCATAGGAGCCGTAGCCGTAAAGCAGGCAAGGTGCGGATCCGTCCAGCGGCGTGTCGCGATGATGCAAAAGCGAGATCGGCACCAGTTCGCCATCGCTGGCCGGCGCCATCAGCCGCCGCGTGACATAATGGTCCGCATCATGGCCGGACGGCACTTCCTGGGTCTTCAGCAGCACCCGCTCGCGGGTGCGCATGTTATAGTCGAACACCTGCGCGGGCGTCGTCATCGACGAGTAGGAAAAGCGCATGATCTCGGTGTCGTACTCATAGGAACCCGACAGGCCGAGCGAGAAGGCCTCCTCGTCGAGGGACAGAAGATGCTCCTCGCCGCTGATACGGTCGCGCACCACAATGCGCGGCAGGCCTTCCTTGCGTTCGAGCCGGACCATGTGGTCCCTGAAGCCGATCACCGACAGGATCAGCCGGCCGGGCTCGTGCGGCACCAGTTCCTGCCAGTTGGCGCGCACGGGATCGCTCGCCGGCGCCGTCATGATCTTGAAGTCCTTGGCGCCGTCGGCATTGGTCAGGATGAAGAAGATATCGCCGCCTTCTTCCAGCTCGTATTGAAGGCCAACCTCGCGCGGCGACACCAGTTTCGGTTCGGCAAACGGATCGTCGGCGCGCATCAGGCGGTATTCCGAAGTCTCGTGATCGTTGATGCCGATCATGATCCATTCGTTGTTGCGGGTGCCGTCGACATTCATGAAGAAGCCGGGATCGGTTTCCTCATAGATCAACCGGTCGCTGTCCGGGCTGTCGCCCAGCGCATGGAACAGTACCTTGGACGGGCGATGGTTGGGATCGAGACGCGTGTAGAAGAAGCCGTCATTGCCTGCGTTCCAGACGCCTGAACCGCCGGTGTCGGGGATCTGGTCGGCAAGCTCTTTGCCATCGGCAAGGTCACGCACGCGAAGCGTGTAGAATTCGGAGCCCTTGTCGTCGAATGCCCATAGCAGCTTGGCGTGGTCGGCCGAATGGTCGACACCGCCAAGACGGAAATAGGCCTTGCCCGCGGCCTCCGCGTCGCCATCGAGCAGGATATGCTCGGCGCCGCCGTCGCGCGACATGCGGAAATAGCGCGGCTGCTCGCCACCAAGTTTAAAGGACGAGCCGTAGGCATAGGGCCCATCCTTCATCGGCACGGAAGAATCGTCTTCCTTGATACGGCCCTTCATCTCCTTGAAAAGCTGCTTTTGCAGTTCGACCGTGTCGGCCATCAGCTTCGACTGGTAGGCATTCTCCGCCTCGAGTTCTGCGCGGATCCCCGCATCGAGCAATGACGGGTCGCGGAACATCTCCTGCCAGTTATCGGCCCGTAGCCAGGCATAGTCGTCGGTTCGCGTGATGCCGTGATGCGTGTCGGAAACCGGCCGCTTCTCGGGCGTTGGCGGGCTGACGATCGGAAATATGGATGTCTTGGTCATTGCGTCTCGCTTTGCCAGTATCTTCAATGGGCCAGTATCTTGAAGGGCCATCTCGAATGGAGAAATATCTTGAATGGCAAATGAACACGCCGATCAGGGCAGGTTCAAGAGCCGGAGCGTATGGGTTGTGTCGGCTCCAGGAGATGAGCCGGGAGGAGAGATGATGACTATTTGGTCTCGGACTGCTGCGGCTTTCGCCGTTGCTTCGCTAACTCTGGGCTTTGCCGGCCAGTCTCATGCGACCGTATTCGCGGCTTGGCAAGTGGCCAATGTCCCGTTCGGCGACACGCTCAATGTACGCAAATACCCTTCGGGCACATCCCAAAAGCAGGCGGGATATCCGAACGGCACCGTTCTGCAGATGACCGGGCGATGCACCGGCGGAATAAACCTGCTCGACATCGCCAACCAGCCGGCATGGAAGCAGGCACAAAAGATTCGCTATCGCTGGTGCGAAGTCTGGCATGATCCGGTCCAGAACGGCAATTTCGTCACCGGCTGGGCCTATGGCAAATACATCATCCCGCATTGATTGACGCGGCAGCAATCAGCCGATCGGTCGGATGACTGGCATGTCGCCTGATTGCTCGTATATGACCACGGCAACCTGTGGTTTTGTGGACAAATGCGAACAACCAATATTTCTCGAGCGATAGCCAAGCAAGATCAAACATTAAAACCCGTTTCGTGAGTTGCCACGAATGTAACGGCGATCTGACGTTGCGTCAGCCGCCGCCGACGGGAACGCGAAATATCGATAAATTACACAATGCACGAAAGATTGAAGCTGATCGCGGAACATTTGATCAATATCGTTCAATATAGCGCGAGGGGCGAATTGACTTACTTGGTCTGCACGCTCATTGATGTGCCCGCGACACGAATCGTAGAAACTCTACCTGCACAAAATTCGTGCGATGCCCTGCTTGTAAAAAAGGGCGCAGATCGATGTAACTCTTGTTGGGGACCGAAGACCATGGATATTGTCGAAACACCTTCCAGAAACAGCGATGCGCTGATCGAATTGACCGCCGATGTGGTGGCCGCCTATGTCAGCAACAATCCCGTGCCGGTCGGCGAACTGCCGAACCTGATATCCGATGTCCATGCCGCACTCGGGCGTGTGGGCGGAACCGCCGAACAGCCGCCTGCCGACAAGCAGAAGCCGGCGGTCAACCCGAAGCGGTCGGTTCATGACGACTACATCGTCTGCCTTGAAGACGGCAAGAAGTTCAAGTCGCTGAAGCGCCACCTGATGACCCACTATGACCTGACGCCGGACCAGTATCGCGAAAAGTGGAACCTCGACCCGACCTATCCGATGGTTGCACCCAACTATGCAGCTGCCCGGTCCCAACTCGCCAAGAAGATGGGTCTCGGCCGCAAGCGCAAAGCGCGGTAATTGCTGCCAGCCAGATCGGATCGACATCAACGGCGCCTTCGGGCGCCGTTTGATTTTTGCGAGCCGCGACGCGCGGATCGGGTCGGGAAGCGTCAGGCGGTCTGCTTGAGCGCTGCCTCGGCGTCGCGCTTGATGCGCTTGACCATCGAGCGAAGGCCGTTGGCGCGCTGCGGCGACAGATGTTCGTCGAGGCCGAGTTCTTTCAATGTCGCTTCCGCATCGGTCTTCTGGATTTCGCTGGCGGTCCTGCCGGAAAACAGCGCCAGCATGATCGCGACCAGCCCACGCACGATATGAG
>NZ_RZQA01000461.1:0-5185 GCF_004022915.1 Mesorhizobium sp. M7A.F.Ca.US.006.04.2.1 | reverse complement strand
ACTCTATTACGTGCTGACCGACCAGCTCAAGCGGCCGGTCATGATGACCGACCAGGGTCGCAATGTCGTCTGGCAGGCGAGCTATCTGCCCTTCGGCGAGGTACGTAGCATCAGCGGCACCGCGACGCTCAACCAACGCTTCCCCGGCCAGTGGTTCCAGATGGAAACGGGGCTGGCCTACAATTGGCACCGCCATTATGATGCTTCCATCGGGCGCTATCTGCAGCCCGATCCGCTCGGTATGCCGAATGGGCCGTCAAGGTGGGCGTATGTCGGCAACAGCCCGCTGATGAAGGTGGATCCGAGCGGGTTGTATTGGGTTCCAGGTCCAGGAGGGAATCGATGGTGGTGTTGGGGTGGCAATCCCTTGGACTGCGTTTTACGTCCCCCCCGCAGCCAGGGCCACAATCTTGCCCGATGTCGTCGGAACGGCGTACGACGCCTCCGCCTCCGCCGCCAGCTGGGCCGCCGGATGACGACCCTTGTGAGGAACAGCTTGCCGCTGATGAGGCACAGTGCCAATTGCTATCCTCGGGCGTGGTGGCGGGCGCACAACCAAAGCTGGTAGAAATTGGTATGCAGCTTGTATGGCAATAGCCAGTGAAAGATATGCCGCTTGTAGGGCAGGGAAACCCTTGCCGCCGTTTCCAATATGGAAAATGTAGCTATGAAATTTCTATTTCGGGAGAGGCTGGAAGTTTTGAACTCAGATGATTTATTTGAGTTTGGAATAACAAAAATCAATAAAAATAAAAGCGAAGGAGATTTATATGAAACAGAGGCAATCTTCATAAGAAACGGAAAAGTAACATCAAGAATAAAGTTGACTGGATTGAGTGAATTTAAGGTTATAATGAGCTCGTTATCCTATTTTGGGTCAAAATTAAGGGGAATAGCAAAAGACGAATCGATTACTTTTGATTTTAATGGATTAACATTTGACCAATATATACCAATAAACACAAATTTAAGGTTGATTTGGGATGAATGATTTAAAGAAGAGATAAACAACGATTGTAGGGAATTGCGGTGACAGTGCACTTTTATTCTCGATGGTGGACTGTGGTCGAAGAAAATCCCCGATGATTCATCGGCCTCTTGCGAGTGCCAATCCGCCGGCTTCGCCCTCGTCGCTGTCCTTGTCTTCCTCCTCATCGTCTCCGCCATCACCTCGACCTTTGCCTTGACCGCCTGGACGCGGCTCAAGATCGCTTCGAATGAGACCGAAAGCCAGCGGTTCGGCCTGCTCGCCGAAGGCCTGACCAACGTGCTGGCCGCGCGCCTGTCGAGCGCCGGGCCGGACATCGGGTTGCCGCTCAATTTCGAGCCAGTCTCCTGCGTGGTCGGCAATCTGACCGTCGTGACGCGGCTGCAGGGGCATTCGGGCCTGATCGATCTTAACGCCGCCGATCACACTCTGCTTGTCCAGGGTTTCGCCTCGCTCGGTGTCGATCCGGAGATGTCCAACTGGCTTGCGATCGCGGTCGAATATTCGCGCAGCGGCGCCAGCATCTTTGCCGCGGTGGCCACGCAAAAGGTCGAAGTCGTGGGTGGTTTCAAGCATGCACCGTTCGAATCCGTCGCTGAGCTGCAGGACTTTTCCAGGCTGCGCTCGATCTCCTTGCCTGATCTCTACAGCACATTCACGGTCAATTCGCGGCGCGGCGATCTGGTCGTAAGTCGAGCCGGCCCCACGCTGGCCAACTTCGTCAAGGCCGGAACATCGGCAGGTGCAAAGATACCCGAGCAGGCCTTCACGATCGAGGTTTCCGTCAGCCGGCGAGGGTCGGCAATCGTCGGTTCCGCCGGCTATGTCTTCGAAAGCCGTTCGGGCGATCAAGCAAGCCTGCTCCGCACTGCAGCGGTTTTGGGAACGATAGGCGCCAAGACAAGGGGCGTGCCTCACCCAAGGCGGTAGACGTCAGGCGCCGGTCTTGATGTAGCTCTTGTAGATCCAGCCGGTCTTGCCGTTGTAGGTGATCTGGCACCATTTCTTGCAGCTCATCACCTGCACCGAGGTTTTGGCTGGCACCGTACCGATGGCGGCGGCATTTTTCTTCGGGCCGCTTCGCATGGTCACGGCCCTCAGGATGCGTCCTGTTCCGGCGGCTGCGGCTTTCCTTGGCTTCGCCTTGGCCTGGCTGTCATCACCTTCTGCCGCTGGCTCTTGAGCCGGCACTTGCGGTTGCACCTCGGGAATGGCGGCGGTTTGTGCGCCGTCGGGATGGTTGCCCGCGGTTGCGCCGGGCGCGGCTACCTTGGCAAGTTCGGTGGCGGCATCGGTATCGGCTGCCGGCTGCGCGAATGCCGCCGTTTGCTTGTCGGGTGCCTTGTCCGCCACCTGGCTGGGAGCAGTCGAATCGGACGCGGATGCGGCCTTCAGCTGGGAACCGGTCCAGCGTGGGTCATTGGCGGCGAGTGCGGGAATGTTGTCTTGCGCGGCCGCCACAGTTGTTGGAATTGCGTCGGACTTGCGCGCCTGCGGTACGGCTGCCGCAGCGACCGCGGCCCCAACCGGGGTTATTTTCGTCGTCTTCACCGGAACCGTTGGAATGGTCTGTTCGGGGCTCGCTGCCGCTTGCCTGTCGCTGGCCGGCAGCGCCAGCCACAGCGCCACGGCGGCGACGCCAAGCAGTGCGGCGGTGCCGATCGCGGCAATCACCAGATGCGAGTTCGAACGGACTTCCTGCCAGAAGGACGGCCGCATGTCGTATCCGAACTGCATGGCAAAGCGCCGACGTTCCGGCGTACCGAAACTGAAGGGCTCTCTCACTCTTGCCACCTCCATAAGCGGGCCGACGTTCTTTCAATCGGTGCCGGAAGTCCGGCGTCTGATCCGCATCGGTCCCAAAAACAACGCGGGCAGGCCCGCAACAATCCCCGAACAATCGCCCAGAACCGGCAGCTTTCGCCTGCGATTGTGGCATCAGTACGCCAACATAGAGGATTCTGCGCCTTTGCGGGAAATTGCGCAATGCGTCGCACGGGCAACAAATGTTACAACAAATATTACAATATTACATCAGGCCGGCCGGCTAGATCCTGTCGCGCAGCGCAAACCAGTTGAGCGCCAGGAACAGCAGCGGCGTGCGGAAACGCCGGCCGCCAGGGAAAGGCGGGATTTTCAGATCCTCGATCAGCTTCAGCCGGTCGCGGTTGCCGGCAACGGTTTCGGCATAGAGTTTACCGAAGTAGTTCGACAGCATGACGCCGTGGCCGGAATAGCCGCCGGCCGAGATCACATTGGGCATCACTTCGCGCACGAACGGCTTTCTTGGCACCGTGATGCCGACATAGCCGCCCCAGCCATGCGTGATCTCGACATCCCCGAGCGCCGGATAGAGTTCCGCGATCTGGCGGCGGATGTGGATGTGGATATCCCGGGGATCGTTGACGCCATAGACCTCGCGTCCGCCAAACAGCAGCCGTCCGTCCTTCGATTTGCGGAAATAACGCACGACGAAGCGGGAATCGTCGACCGCCTCGCCGCCCGGCAGCACGTCCGAGTGCGTATCCAGAGGCACCGTCGCGCCGATGAACGAACCGATCGGCATGACGTGCGCGGCACTCACCGGCTCGAGCGTGCCCCCATAGGCGTTGACCGCGATCAGGCATTTCTGCGCCGTCACCGTGCCTCTCGGTGTCGAAACCTTGACCTTGCCGCCACTGGAAATGATGCCGGTTGATTGAGTCCCCTCGAACAGCTGCGCGCCTGCAAGCGCTGCCACCCGCGCCGTGCCGATCACCAGCTTCATCGGATGGATGTGCCCTGTGCCGGTGTCGCGCGTGCCGCCGAAATAGGCGGTCGAGCCCAGCCGCTCCGCCGTCTCCCTGGCATCCATGAACGAGATATGCGGGTAGGAAAAACGGCTCGCCATGATCTCGGCATGCGCCTTGTAGTCATCGACATAGCGCGGCTTGTGCGCCACCGAGAGCTGGCCCGGCATATAGTCGATATCGATCTGGTTGGCGGCAGTGAATTCGAGGAGATGCGCCTTCGCCTCTTCGGCAAGATCAAACAGCGCCTTGGCGCGGGACAAGCCGTACTCGGCTTCCAGGTCCTCGGCCCAGACGCGCTGGCCGGTGCCAAGTTGGCCACCATTGCGCCCGGAGGCGCCATCACCGAAGCGATACGCCTCGATCAAAACGACATTGGCGCCCGCCTTGGCCAGATGCGCTGCCGCCGACAGGCCGGTAAAACCGCCGCCGATGACAACGACGTCGCATGTCCGGTCGCCATCCAGCGCCGGGTATTCAGGCCGCGGGCCGGCCGTGTCCTCATACCAGGAACGGCCGGGGGAGATCGGGGATTGGTAGGGCATGATGCTCGCAGGCAGTAGGGCAGTAGGGCAGTAGGGCAGTAGGGCAGTAGGGCAGTAGGTGGGGACTATTCTGGGGACAATTTACGGATCAGAAGCCGCAAGAGCGTTCCGACGCTCTCACTGCGGGCCATCAATGATTCGATCGTCTCGTGCGAGGCGATTCCGACGCGTTGCGCGATCAGCAGATGGGTCTCCAGTTCCTTGAGTGATCCCTGGGCGATCCTGAGAAATTGCTGATAGGAAGCTCGGCTTTCTCGCCCGTAACCTTCGGCAATGTTGGCGGGAACGGAGGTGGCTGCACGGCGTACCTGAGTCGTCAGGCCGTAGAGCTCATCCCTTGGCCAAGCTCTGGTTGTTTCGTAGATCGATACCGCCAGATCCATAGCTTGCTGCCAGACAATTAAATCCCTGTACGATTCAATCTTGGCCGTCATCCTTGCCCTACTGCCCTACTGCCCTACTGCCCTACTCCCCTGCTCCCCTACACATTCAGTAACAAATACTCCCGCTCCCACGGACTGATCACTTCCATGAAGGTCTCGAATTCCGCGCGCTTGATCGCCGCATAGGTCGCGGCGAACGACTTGCCCAGATGAGCGCAGAGTTCCTCGTCGCCCTCGAACAGGTCGACGGCTTCGAGCAGGCCGCGCGGCAGGTCGATCTCGTCGGCATTGGCCGTTGTCAGGACCGGGGGCTCGGCCTTGATCTTGTTGGTGATGCCGATCAGCCCGCAGGCAAGCGATGCCGCCAGCGCCAGATAGGGGTTGGCATCGGAGGACGGGATGCGGTTTTCGACGCGCCGTGCCGCCGGATCCGAACGTGGCACGCGAAACGCCGTGGTGCGGTTGTCATAGCCCCATTTG
>NZ_RZQA01000460.1:0-5188 GCF_004022915.1 Mesorhizobium sp. M7A.F.Ca.US.006.04.2.1 | reverse complement strand
CCTATAGGCCAGCGGATTGGTCGAATCCGGCCCTTCATATTTGATCTTCTGGATGTCGCCGAAAAATCCACTGCTCATGATTTCTGTCCTCTCACAAAGTTCTGACGCCATTACCTCAGGCGTAATTGGTTTCACGCCGGCGCTGGTTGAAAAGGGTCATGTCAAAGCCACCAAACGAAGGAGACAGACCATGACCGACCTCACCAAGATCGCTAAAAACTACATCACCGCCTGGAACGAAAGCGATGCCGGCCGCCGGGCCGAATTGCTCAAGGCGACCTTCACGGAAGACGTCAGCTACCGCGATCCGCTCATGCAGGGTGATGGCCATGAAGGCGTCGCGGCTCTGATCGACGGCGTGCAGCAGCGCTTTGCCGGTTTCCGGTTCTCGCTGAAGGGTACGCCGGACGGTTTTGCCGACAAGATCCGCTTCTCGTGGAATCTCGGACCTGAGGGGACGCCTTCGGTGATCGAAGGTACCGACATCGGAATCATCGAGAACGGCCGCCTCAAGAGCGTCACCGGTTTTCTCGACAAGGTGCCGGCGCAGTGAGCCGGACAGCCGCGGCGTGGGCGAAAGACCGTTCACGCCGTGGCGACCCTGATTGCCGGGTACAGCGCCCGGTAGCGCTGATAGGCATCGGCATAGGCGCCGCCGAGCGCCGCATCCGGTTCGATAGTTGCGTCCGTCCTCGGGGCCGTACAGATTTCGAGCGGATCGGCACCCGTCGCCGCGATCAGGCCGAGCCGCGCGGCACCAAAGGCGGCGCCGAAGTCGCCGTCGGCAGGAATGTCGACAGGCAGTTGAAGCGCGGTGGCAATCGCCTTCAACCAGTAGCGTGAGCGCGAACCGCCGCCGATCGCCGTCACCCGCGTCAAGGCTGTGCCGGCCGTGGCCAGCGCTTCGAGGCTGTCGCGGAAGGCAAAGGCTACACCCTCCAGCACGGCCTGGGTCAGCACGGCACGGCTCGATTGATGCGCCAGCCCGGTGAACGCGCCGCGAATGGCGGAATCATTGTAGGGCGTGCGCTCACCCGAGAGGTATGGCAGGAAGGACACGCCGCTCGGCGCCTTCAATGTGTCGCCGAGCTCAGTGGTCAACTCGCCGGCGCTCTTCCCGGTGATTTCCGACAGCCAGTTGAGCGAATCGGTTGCCGACAGGATGACCCCCATCTGGTGCCAGGTGTTCGGAAGCGCGTGGCAGAAGGTGTGAACCGCGCTAGCCGGGTTGGGCAGGTAGGAAGCGTTGGCGGCAAACAGCACACCCGACGTGCCGAGCGAAACAAAAGCGTGGCCGGCGCCAACCGTGCCCATGCCGCAGGCCGAGGCCGCGTTGTCGCCGGCGCCACCGGCGATCGGAATGCCGGCCTGGACGCCCCACTTCGATGCCAATTCGCTGCGCAATGCGCCTGCCTTCTGCGTACCCTCGACCAGCGACGGCATCTGCTTTTCATCGAGCGATGTCGCCGCGAGCAAATCCGCACTCCAGCGCCGCTTGCCGACATCGAGCCAGGACGTGCCGGCAGAATCCGACATTTCCGAAATGTGCTCGCCCGAAAGCCAGAGCCGCAGGAAATCCTTGGGCAGCAGCACTTTTGCGACCTTGGCGAAGACAGCGGGCTCGTTGTTCTTCACCCAGGCCAGTTTCGGCGCGGTGAACCCGGGAAAGACGATGTTGCCGGTCAGGGCGCGGAAACGCGGATCGGCATCGAGGACGGCGGCCTCGGCATGGCTGCGCGTGTCGTTCCACAGGATGCAGGGGCGCAGCACCTTGTCGGCGGCGTCAAGCAGCGTGGCGCCATGCATCTGGCCAGACAGGCCAATGCCCTTGACTGCCGCGAGTTCATGCGGATGGGAGGATTTGAGCTCGGCGATTGCGTCTTCGCAGGCCCGGATCCAGTGCTCGGGATTCTGTTCCGACCAGCCGGGGTGCGGCCGTGAAACATCAAGCGAACCATGGCCGGAACCGATGACGGTTTGCCCGGCATCGATCAGCAGCGCCTTGACGCCCGACGTCCCGAGATCGAGGCCCAGATACATGTCTTCCTCCCACGCCAGTTAATTTTTTCGGGTCTCGAAAAAATCTGGCTTGGCCAGTTTTTAAAACAAGATCCGCTTCGGGTCAATTCTCCGACAAATCGGCGGCGCGTCGCACAAACAGCGCTGACAGCGGACTGTCGGGCCGCGCCATCGAACGCTCCGCCGTGAGCGCCCTGGCCAGCGCACCCTCACCGGCGCGCAAGGCCGCCTCGATCAGCGTCAGGTCGATGACGTCGCGCTGGGCGTGGCTGCCACCGAAACGATGTGCGATCGCGCGGATCGGCCGGATCAGGCGCGCGGTCTCGGCGTAGCTGCCCTCACCGAATGCCTTGATGGCGAGCGTCAGCGGATGGCCGACATCTCGCGTGAAAGCCGCATTGTCGTCGCTGCCACGCATGGCCTCGCGCTGAGCCTCGAGCAAGGCGAGGGCCGGCGCATCTAACCCGGCACCCACGAAGGCCATCATCGCGTGGGCGTCGTTGAAGGCATAAAGGCCCGCTCCCGCCTTGCCCCAGTTGGCGGCGAGTGCCGCCCAGCGGTCGCCGACATCGACGCCGCCGAGGTGGAGCCGCCACAGGATTGCCGAGGCATCGACCATGTTGAGCGCCATCGTCGATTGCACGCTGTAGATAGGGCCGTCATAGAGGGCCAGCACCGCGTCGGTCTCGCCGAGATCATAGTGGAACAGCGCCAGGTGCCACCAATTGTGGACCTGCAGGAAGCTCTCCCGTGTCCACGCTTCCGGATTGGCGCGCATCCAGGCAATGCCATCCCTTTGCCGGCTTTGCATCTCCATGACATGGGCGACGGCGTGCTGCGCCCAGCCGTCGCGCGGCTCGATGTCGACTGCCTCGCGGCCAAGCTGCTCGGCCCTGACATAGTCACCCATTTCCTCCAGCCCGAAAGCCTGCATGCCGAGCATGGCGTGGTAGCCGGGCATGCCGCTTTGCCACGAAGGCAGGGCACGAGCGATGCGGTCGCGCAGCATGCGGGCATTGCCGGTGAAGAAATCGATCTGGTGGCCGACCTGCAGCGCCAGCCCGTCGCGCGGGGTCTCGATGGTGATGTCCTCGAGAACGCGGCTGGCCTCATGCCAGCGCCCGCTGGCGAGATGGCCAAGGGCCGAGACATGCGCCCGCTCGCGCGTGGTCGCGGCAAGCGGCAGTGCGGCCTCATGGCAAGCCTTGGCCACGGCCGTCGCCTCCCGCTCGGTGGCGAGGCCGAAGAGATATCCCTTGAAGACATGGGCCATGACGAAGCCGGGATCTTCAGCGATGGCGCGGTCGACGGAAGCTACGGGATCGCCGATGAAGCACTGCAGTTCACGCACTGCCTGGCTGTAAGGCGTGAATCCCGCCTCCGTCGCGCCCGAAAGTGCCAGGCCGAATGCGTCCCTGGTTGCCATGCGATGTCCTTTATCGACCCGTGACAGGCCCTTGATCCTTCGGCCCAAAGCGATCCTAAAGCATAGGCCACGGACACGCCAACCGTGCGCTACGCCAGACCTTTCAGTAGTCTTTGCAGTTTAGCAACCATGCGGGGCAGATTAGGCTTTGTAAAATTGAATGAATTGTGTCTTCATTGCGGCGGCTGGCGGGGGCTGGAAATCGCGAATCGAGAGGGGACGCGATGCGGCATGTGAAGAACTCGCTTCCGAACAGTCGTTCGGCGGATGTGCAGGTGACAATTGCTTCGCAATGGCGAAAGCCGCATCCGTTACATCCGTGGCTTATTAGCATCCTCTCAACTACAGCTTTTGCGTTGCTGCCCAACTCCGCCGCGTTTGCCGCATGCGTGCTGGCTCCATCCGCCGGAAACACCGTCTACACCTGTGACAGCGGCGACTCAGGCGGCAGCCTCACCGATCTCGACGGCGACAACACGCTGAATTTTCCCGCCGGCGGCACCGGGCAGATATCAGGCAATGTGACCTTTGGCGTCGGCACGGACCGCATCGACATGCAGTCAGGCACCATAACCGGCACCGTCGATCAGGGTGGCGGCACGGATTTCTTCAAAATTGGCGCGGGCACCGTCACCGGCAATGTCCAGCAGGGCGCCGGCATCGACGACTTCAACATGAGCGGCGGCCAGATCGGCTCGCTCAACCAGGGCGACGGCCTCGACACCTTCACCATGACCGGCGGACGCATCGTCGATTTCTTCGACGATGGCGACCACGCCGTGATGACCGGTGGCCGCATCGGCCGGGTCAACATGAAGCTCGATCAGAACTATTTCAACATGTCAGGCGGCACCATCGACCGC
The DNA here is from genome assembly GCF_004022915.1 of Mesorhizobium sp. M7A.F.Ca.US.006.04.2.1. Lineage (NCBI taxonomy): Bacteria > Pseudomonadati > Pseudomonadota > Alphaproteobacteria > Hyphomicrobiales > Phyllobacteriaceae > Mesorhizobium > Mesorhizobium sp. M7A.F.Ca.US.006.04.2.1. The sequence continues at coordinate 880 of NZ_RZQA01000460.1, read as the reverse complement.
AACCTCGTCACTGGCTTCGACAAGGACACGATCATCCTGTCGGGCGGCACCATCGGCGGCAACATCAGCGTCAGCGGCGGCAATGACAGCGTCACGGTCACCGGCGGCACGGTCGGTGGCGATATACTGATGAGCTTTGGCGCCGACAATTTCGTCTGGAACGGTGGCGGCATCATCTATGGTTCCGTCGATCTCGGCGGCGATAACGACACCGCCAGGCTCAGCAACCTCACCAACGCCAATCTCGGTGCCACGGATGCCATATCAGGTGGTGCCGGCACCGATGCGCTGACCCTGGACAACGTCAAACTGGATGGCGTCAGCCGGCTCCAGAACTGGGAAAGCATCGACGCCACCAATGACACCCAGCTGACGATGGACAGCAATCTGGTGCTCGGCGACAGCGGCACCGGCACGGGTTCGCTCAGTGTCGATGCCGCAAGCACGCTCTACGGCGGCGGCTTCAATGCGGCGATCCAGGCGTTTACGGCAGGCCAGCTGGCGCAGGTCACCAATGCCGGGCGCATCGACCTGACCAATGGCAGCACCGGCGCCACCGACAGCCTGACGATTTCGGGCAATTATGTCGGCCTGGGTGGCCTGCTGCTTATCCAGACCGAGCTCGGTGACGATTCCTCCGCATCCGACAAGTTGGTCCTGTCGAGCGGAACGGCTTCCGGTTCGACCGGCATCTCCGTGGTCAATCTCGGCGGCGCGGGGGCTGCGACCACGCAGGACGGCATCATGGTCATCCAGGCAATCAACGGCGCCACCTCGGGCGCCACGACATTCGCGCTCGACGCCCCGGTCGCCGCCGGGGCCTTTGAATATTATCTGTTCAAGGGCGGCGTCAGCGCCGGCAGCGAGGAGAACTGGTACC